>CAMCWI010000113.1 GCA_945882065.1 Akkermansia muciniphila | reverse complement strand
CTTCCGCTCGGCACGGTGAAGTCGAGGATTTCGCGCGGGATCGGCCAGTTGCAATCCATGCTCGCGAAAGACATGCCGCCAAAAAAGAAACGTTCCGAACTGTGACACAACAACAAGCCAAACGAGTTCTGCTGGCCTTCCGGCCTTGGACGAAGGATGCCCTCGACCCGGAGATGGCCGAGGCTTTGGCGTTGAGTCGTGAAAACCCAGAGTTGGCGCAACGGCTGGAGACTCATTGCGAAACTCAGGCCGCGCTCCGCAACAGCTTCAAAAAAATCACGCCGCCCGAAGCGTTCAAGGAACAGATCATCTCCGAACACAACGCAAGTTTGCGCCAGACCTGGTGGCGACGCCCGGCAGTCGTGGCGACGCTCGCAGTGATCGTGATTGTCATCACCATCGGTTCGATTCTGACACCTCACATTCAGCGTGGTCCACAGCTCACGGCCTTTGAAACATTCCGCACGCGCATGGTTAATTCTGCGGTGAAGACTTACAGCATGGACGTGGAGACGAACGATGTGGCGCAGATACGCGCGCACCTCGCCGGGAAACAGGCGCACGCGGATTATGTTCCTCCCGCAAATCTCGACGAGAAAACCAGTGCCGTCGGTTGCGCCGCGCTGAGTTGGCAGGGGAAACCAGTGGCCATGATCTGCTACAAAACGGGCCGCCCGCTCGCCGACGGAACGAAGAGCGACATGTTCCTGTTCGTAGTGGATGCGAAAGATGTACCGAACAGCCCGCTCGCATCCACGCCGGAGTTCGCCAAAGTCAGCGTCCTCTCCACGGCAAGCTGGAGTCAGAATGGAAAACTTTATCTGCTCGCCGCGCTCGATGAGTCAGAGTTAAAACGCAGGCTGTGATCTTTTTTTCCGGAGTGCGCCCGTCATCGGGCGCAGCAACCTTCGCCAAACAAGGCGGCTGGGATCTGCGCAAAACCTTCTCTCCGGCGGACATTGCTGTGGCCGAGGACGGCCACACATCCTTTTTTCCGCGCTTTATCGCCGAACCAAATCACTCCGTCTTCGCCCACGCCAATCCATCCGCGCCCGGCCGGGCCTCGATCAGCTTCGTGACGCGCCACTCAGTCCCCTGCTCTGTTCGCATGACTCACCGTGCTGCATGTGCATTTCTCCCGCACGGCATTGATCGCGTACGCGCCGCCCGCCGGACAATTCGGTTTGTGCTCAATGTACGCGTCTGCACCGAACAGTTCATTCTCTGGAGGCGTGGCGGTGGGTGATTCGTTCCGTGCGAGCGACCATCGTAACTTGGCGGCATCAATGTTCTTTCGGTTCAGACTGCACGCACGTTCACGCGCCTCTTTGACGGCGTGCGAGATGTTTGGGATGGCGATGGCCGCCAACATGCCGATGATCGCCACGACCATCATGATTTCCAGGAGCGTGAACGCAGATTGAGTTTTTGTTTTCATAACGTGGTTCGCTTTGGTTTGGACGTGCCGCAACAAACAGCAACATCATCAAGGATTGAACCACGCTCGTACAAAAAAGTTGCGCGGAGCGATGAACACTCCGCGCAACGTGAAAATATCTTCCGTCCGTCTGCGATCAATGATCGCAACCGCAGCCGTGACCGCACGAGCCGGATTCAAAATCCTCTTCCTTGGGCAGGCGGCCCAATTCCAGCGTCTTGACGATCTGCTGGGTGACGGTTTCCTGTATCTGATGCAACGCCTGTTGCGCGTCGAGGAAGCCGCGCGCCACCGGGTTGTTCAACATCGCCTCGCGTTGCTTCTCAAATTCACCGACCTCTTCGCCGCTCAACGGCAGAGAGCCATGTTGTTTCTCGTGCAATTCCTGGCCTTTGGCCATGAGGGTTTCGTATTGGCTCTTGGATTTGTCGTCCGCCATGAACGAATCAATGTTCTTACGAATCGTGCCCATGTTCGGCTGGGCGAGAATGGTGGAGCATAACTCGCGCGTCTTTTCGAGCACGAGACTTTGTTCAGATTGGGTCAGCATAATTTTTTGGGCGGCAACACAGGGTTCGGTATCCACCGCAGCAACAGCTTAATCAAAACCTCTGAACCGAGGCAAACTTAGATTGGGAGGAACGTCGGGACACTGTTCAAAACCTGTTTTGCTGCTAACTCCCGGAACAATTGCCTTGCACAACGCGGTAGGGATTTGGTTCATTATGACCGCATCGCGCGCATGTGGTGGAATTGGCAGACACGCTACTTTGAGGTGGTAGTGCCGAAAGGTGTGCAGGTTCAAGTCCTGCCATGCGCACCATTTTTCCTTCAGCTGGTTTTATTTCATTCTTTCCCCTCTTTTCGACATTTCCTCACGAATTGACGCGTTGAAGTTTTTCTCATGGCCTGTTGCAAAAAGCTGATCGTTCGCGCGATTGGTTTGCCGCTGCGCCAGTTAAGCAGCGTTACAAAGCGCGATGCTTGACTCCCTGATCCGTTGTGTCATCAATCTCCTTGTTGCAGCCTAAGTCGGCCCGCCTTCCTGCGAGCCGATACGGGGGAACCAAAGTCCGGATTGAAAAACCGGATGGGGCGAACGGCAGTGCGAACCATTGCCAAGGCCACTTCTAAGGCCAAGCCCGTCAGCTAACCTCGTCGGCAATTGGAAGGGCGATCCTCCAGGGCCGTGTGTATCGGCACCATCTGATCTCCCAGTCTTGAACCATCGCGTCGCGTACCGACGTGGCAGAATGCAGTCGCATTCCAACGGGTCGTACGCAGGCAAGTGCGGGAGGCGATTGCCTTCCGTCACGAACGGGCGCGTGCGTACAACACGAGGGTCATGTATGAAACGGGTAATCCTATTCGGAGTCTTGGTCGCCGGTCTGTGGACGGCGGAAAACTGGTGGTTGAACACGCAGCAGGCAGACTTGTCTGCCAAACTTGCGCTCAACCAATTCACCGGCGGGAACAGCGCTGCGCGCGAATTGCGGGCGTTTCAATCGCTCAAGGACAGCGTGCAGCTGGTCACCGCGTTCGCGACGTTGGTCGCAGCGGTGTTGCTGCTTGGGCCAGTGGCGCAGCGTATCTCTGATCGTTTGTCAGCAACACCATTCGGCTCGCGCCTGCGGAAGTTCTTCGGCGTAGCGACGCCGGTGATTGTTGCGACAACGGCGCTGCTTTTCACTAGTGGCTGCATCAAGTCGTATGACAAGCCGGAGTATGTGGAGATAGACACGAGCGAAACGGGATTCCTCATTCCGCTCGAAGGCGACGGCACGCAACAGGCGAAGTTTCAGAGCGAGGATTATCTGAAACAGCGCAAGGTCGCGGCCAAGCGCGTGCAGATCACGCACCGCTGGTCGCAGGAAGGACGCTTCACCTCGAATGGCCGTTGGATTTCAACCGTGCGGCTCGTGAAGGTGAATCGTTCACCCATCACGCGCGAGTGGATGAGTTCGGCGACGACCAATGTTGAAGGTAATCGGCGTCCGACGCACAACGATCAAGCCATCTGGATCGAGAGCGGCGACAGTGTCGGGTTCAGCATGGGTTTCACCTGCACGTCCTACATCAGCGAGGACGAGGCGTCGAAGTTCCTCTACTGGTATCCAAGCGGGTCGTTGCACGATGTGATGGACCGCGAGGTGCGCGCCCGGATTCAACAGGTCGCGGCCGAAGTCGCGGCGAAATATCCGCTGGACGTGTTGCGTTCGAAGAAACAGGAGATCAGTGACGCCGTGAAAACGGACCTGACCAACTTCTTCGCCACGCGCGGCATCACCATCACCACGGTCGGCATGTTCGGCGGGATGACGTATGAAAATCCCGGTATCCAGAAGTCCATTGACGACACGTTCATCGCGCAGCAGCTGAAGGTGGTGTCGGAAGCGAAGTTCGAGGCGCAGAAGAAAGAGAACGAGCGCATCGAACTGGAAGCCAACGCGATTGCCGAGAAAGCGCGGCGTGAAGCGCAAGGCCAAGCTGATGCGCGTATCTCCGCAGCGCAGGCTGAAGCTTCGGCAATTCGCGAAATCAACAAAGCGGCTCAGGAAGCGCAAAACAATCCGCTGCTCCTGCAATTGAAGTTGCTCGAAGTCGAGAAGGCTCGCGTTGAGAAGTGGGATGGACGCTATCCTCAATGGTGGATGGCGGGTGGCGCTGCCAGCGGGCCGAACTTGCAGTTCCAAGTGCCCTTGCCCAACGGTCCGAGCAAGTAACTGAATCACGCCGGGCGGGCGCAAGCTCGCCCGGCAATACTCTTCAACTCACGCGGCGCGGGGAGCTTTGTAGTTTCATGGCGAACATCGTCTTCTCTGGAGTGTGCCCGTCCTAGGGCACGGCGACGTTCAACAACTAGGTGCTCACAGTTTTTCGGAAGCCTCGCGCACAACCATCCCGCTCGGATCGGGACTGCGCCCGGGGACGGACGCACTCCGAGGACGGGACGCTTTGCGCTTTCTCGATGGCGACGCTTTCGCCGCCAGCTCTGGCGCGCGCGCCATGAACACCGTGTCCGAAGCGTGGTGCGAGGCGCGGCGGGGATGCAGCAGCTTGGCGATGATGCCCGTCCAACCCGTCTGATGCGATGCGCCCAACCCGCGTCCGTCGTCGCCGTGGAAAAATTCGTGAAAGAGGACGTAGTCCTTGAAATGCGGATCGCTCGCGAGTTTGGCGTGATACTTCAGGACGGGACGCTGACCGTCTTTTCCCTTCAGAAATAATTTGGCGAGACGATGGGAGATTTCATTCGCCGCTTCGTTGAGCGTGACAAACTTTCCTGAACCCACCGGACACTCTATCTTGAAATCGTCGCCATAGTAGTGATGGAATTTTTGGAGTGCTTCTATCAGAAGAAAATTCACGGGCATCCAGATTGGGCCGCGCCAATTGGAGTTGCCGCCGAACAAACCGCTCTGCGAATCGCCCGGCCAGTAGCGGACTTCGTGCGTCTTCCCGCCGCAATCAAGGCGATACGGTTTTTGTTCGTGAACCTTGGACAGCGCCCGCACGCCGTAGTCGCTGAGAAATTCCGTCTCGTCAAGCAGGCGGCGCAATAGCGATTTCATGCGGTGACCGCGCAGCAGCGAGAGCAGATGGCGCTCGCCTTCACCGCAGTCCTGCCAGCGAGAGACGAGTTTGGCGAGATCAGGGCGATGCTGGAGATACCACTGCAAGCGCGCGTTGAAGTCGGGGAGTTTTTCCAGCAACTCTGGATCGAGAACTTCGACGGCGAACAGCGGAATCAATCCGACCATCGAGCGGACTTTCATCGGGAAGTTCTGGCCATCGGCGAGATTCAGGTGGTCGTAATAAAATTCGTCCGCTTCATCCCACAAACCGAGCGCGCCTTCGCCCACGCCGTTGATGGCGGCGGCGATGTCGAGAAAGTGTTCCAAAAACTTGGTAGCGATGTCTTCATACACACGGTTGTGCTGCGCGAGTTCGAGCGAGATACGGAGCATGTTGACGCAATACATCGCCATCCAGCTTGTGCCGTCGGCTTGATTGATGTGACCGCCCATCGGCAAAGGCGCGCTGCGATCAAACACGCCGATGTTGTCGAGGCCGAGGAAGCCACCTTGAAAAATGTTTCGCCCTTGCGTGTCCTTGCGATTCACCCACCAGGTGAAGTTGAGCAATAGCTTGTGGAAGACGCGCTCGAGAAATTCCACGTCGCCCTTGTCAACAGCATCCTTTTCACGGCGATGTTTGCGATCCATCTGAAACACGCGCCACGTTGCCCACGCGTGAACAGGCGGGTTCACGTCGCTGAAGTTCCATTCGTACGCGGGGAATTGGCCGTTCGGGTGCATGTACCATTCCCGCGTCAGCACGAGCAGTTGCTGCTTGGCAAAGTGCGGGTCCACGAGTGCTAGAGGGATGGCATGGAACGCCAGATCCCACGCGGCATACCACGGATACTCCCACTTGTCCGGCATGGACATGACGGTGGAGTTGTTGAGGTGCATCCACTCGACGTTGCGTGAATGTTTGCGTTCGGCTGGCGGTGGTGGCTGCGCGGGATCGCCATTCAACCACTTGAAAACATCAAGGTAATAAAACTGTTTGCTCCAGATCATCCCCGCGAGTGCCTGACGATGGACGAGACGTTCGTCTGCGGTTGCGATGCCTTGCTGCAAGTCTGCGTAAAACTCGTCGGCTTCGCGGATGCAGCGGGCGAACACGTCGTCGAAGTCGGTGAATGGCTTCGCGGTTTTATTAGCACCGGGCTTTAGCCCGGTGATTGACGCGCGCAAGTTCGCAGCCGCTTTAGCGGCTTTATTTGCTGACAGGGAAGCCGCTGAAGCGGCTGAGTCATCTCGATCTGTCGGCACCGGGCTGAAGCCCGGTGTTATTGAGATGGGATCAGTGGCGAGCTTTGAATGAGTAAGCCGCAACCGGATCGTTGCCGAGCCGCTAGCAGGCACGGTGAGTTTGTAGAGTGCGCCAGCTTTGGTGCCATTGCGTTGGGGATTCACCGCATCTGTCTTGCCGTTTACGACAAACTCGTGGAACGCGTCTTTGAAATGGCCGTGCGCATCGAGTGAACCTCCATGACGACGCACATTGGTTTCGTTGTCACAGAAAATAATTTCCTCCGGCGATGGCGATGCGGACAAACGGATGTCGCCAAGCTGTGGATGTTTCCCCGCAACTTCATTCGCAGCGACGGCACAGAGAGCTGGCTTGATCGAGCCCGATTTCCACGACCAGGTGTTGCGAAACCACAGTTGCGGCAGCAGATGGATTGTCGACGCCTCCGGCCCACGATTGTGAACCGTCACACGCATCAAGACATCATCTGGCGACGCCTTGGCATATTCGGTGAACACGTCCCAGTAGCGGTCGTCGTCGAAGATGCCGGTATCAAGCAACTCAAACTCGGATTGCTCGCGACCACGCCGACGGTTTTCTTCCACGAGTTGCGCGTAGGGGAATTCGCGCTGCGGATATTTGTAGAGCGTCTTGAGGTAACTGTGCGTCGGCGTGGCGTCGAGATAGTAGTAAATCTCCTTCACGTCCTCGCCGTGATTGCCCTCGTTGTTGGTGAGACCGAAGAGCCTTTCCTTGAGGATCGGATCGCGACCGTTCCAAAGCGCCAGCGCGAGGCAGAGATTTTGTTGGTCGTCGCTAATGCCCGCGAGTCCGTCCTCACCCCAGCGATAAACGCGACTGCGGGCGTGGTCGTGCGGGAGAAATCCCCACGCATCGCCATTGGCGGAATAATCCTCGCGCACGGTTCCCCACTGGCGTTCGGCCAAGTACGGCCCCCAACGGCGCCATGCGGCTTTTCCAGCGTTGGCGTCGTCAAGACGGCGTTGTTCGGAGTTCATTGAGTCAGTGATTGCATAGCACGACAGTTGCCACGACGGACGAGTTTGTGACTGAGACGGAGGTTATTTTGAGGATTTAGGCACGTCGAGAGGAGATTTCGCCCCTGAACCCCACATTTTTGCCTTGAGCGGTCAATAATTTTTCCTTTCGTGTCACGATAGAATTCCTATCATACAAGCCGCCTTGGGAATACTGGGGCACTGATCCAACTTAGAAATTTATGCCACTGACACATACTAAAGACCTGTTCGCGAAAGCTCTTGCAGGCAAATACGCCCTAGGCGCTTTCAACGTCAACAACATGGAGCTTATCCAGGCCATCGTTGAAGCCTGCGAAGAAGAAAAAGCCCCGCTGATCCTTCAAATTTCCAAAGGCGCTCGCTCCTATGCCAACCCGGTTTATCTCAAGAAGCTCATCGAAGCCGCTGTCAGCTTGAGCAATATCCCCATCGCGGTGCATCTCGATCACGGCGACACCTTCGAACTGTGCAAAGAGTGCATTGATGAGGGGTTCACCAGCGTGATGATTGATGCCTCGCACGAGAGCTTCGAGAAGAACGCCGAGATCACCCGCAAGGTCGTCGAATACGCCCACGCGCATAACTGCTCCGTGGAATCCGAACTCGGCCATCTGGTCGGCGCACAGTTCGATGAAGGCGAAGAAGGTGGTGCTCACTCCACCAGCGGCCACTACACCAACCCCGAAGAAGCCGTCAAATTCGTCAAAGAAACCGGCTGCGACTCACTCGCCGTCGCCATCGGCAACAGCCACGGCGCTTTCAAGTTCAAGGGCGAACAGCATCTTGATCTCGAACGCCTCAAGGCCATCAAGAAAGCTTTGATGGAAGCCAATCTCGGCGACTACCCGCTCGTGTTGCACGGCGCCTCCAGCGTGCCGCAATATCTCGCGGACGAAATCAACAAGTACGGCGGCAACATGCCAGACACCAGAGGCGTGCCGGAAGCGGACATCGAAATCGCGCGCCGCGTGGGTTGCACCAAGGTGAACATTGATACCGACCTCCGTATGGCGATGACCGCTGGCATCCGCAAAGTATTCGCGGAAAACCCGAAGGAATTCGATCCGCGCAAATACATGGGCCCGGCCCGCAAGATGGTGAAAGACCTCGTTCGCCACAAAGTGAAGAATGTTCTTTGCAGCGCCGGTCACGCGTTTGACTAAACGTTTCTTGCTTTCGCAAACCCCCGAGCTTCGCAGCTCGGGGTTTTTTATTGCTCGCATCGGATTCGCGCAACGCTGGCACACTACCCTGCCCTGTGGCACAGATTTCCGCGCCACAGTTGCGCGAACACAAACCTCCGGTTGTCTGCGTGAATCTACAAAACCATTGATTTCATTGGCGAGCCGATGCATTCGACGTGTTGGCATCACGCGAGCTAAAGGAATCTCGGACAGTGAAACAATCAAACGAAAGGTAAAATATGAACATTACAAAGTATCAACGCCCCGCAGTCATCGCATGGCAAAGGTTCTCTCCGTTCAACAGCTTGAGTGCCGAACTGGATCGGCTGTTTGAAGCGCCTCTCGCCGAACTTGCACGCGACACATGGTCGCCTACGCTCGACGTTCTCGAAGACAAGGACAACTATTTCATTCTGGCCGAACTGCCCGGATTGAAACGCGAAGACATCAAGGTTTCGCTGGAGGACGGCAACTTGACCATCTCCGGCGAACGGAAGTCCGAGACACGCAACGAGGGCACGTCCGTGCATTGCGTGGAACGATTCAGTGGACATTTCGAGCGATCCATCGCATTGCCCGTAGCGATTTCCACAGACAAGGTGAAAGCCACCTACACGGATGGCGTCCTCACTCTCACGCTGCCCAAGGCTGAAGAGGCAAAGCCGAAGAAGATTGATATCACACTGAACTGACTTGGTGGGTGGAGGTGAAGAACCACAAATCCCACGGGCAAACCGGCCCGTGGGATTCTTCCAAACTGAGTTGTCCGAAAAGAGATTTTGACAACGAGCCGGAATTGTCGTCCAATGTGGCAGACGGAATATGAAGACTGCGTCCATTAAAACTACGATGACCCCCATGAGTGGATATGTATCCACTTGGCAGCGTCATTCCTGTCTTTCTGGCATCGCGGGCGAGAAATAATAGACGATTTAATAAATTTTCCAAAAACCCCGCGATTGCCAGTCAATCGCGGGGTTTTTATTTGAACACATACGACCAATAACTTTCTGAGAAAGGAAATAGAGATGAAAACGAGAAATAATACAGTGCCGACGGAATTCGCGGAGAACACACGGTTCACACCGCCGATCGTCGCCACGACCACGCCTGCCGCGTTTCGCGGGGCGTTGGATAACGAACTGGATCGGTTGAAGGAAAAGCTGCTCGCCGCTGAATTGGCGCGTACCACGAATCTAGACGCGAACATCCTTCTGCGGCGCGCGGCAAACGATGCCGTGGCATTGGTGTGGCTCACGCCATTCCCGCTGCTGCTGTTGCCTGCGCTCTTCGACGAGAAGGCGCGTGCGGCACGACGAGCAACCGGACGACAGGCTCTCATCCGCGAGCGAACGAGTGATCTGCTCGCGCTTGCGGAGTGATGGGCGGATTGATTTACGCCGAATGGCGTAGTGTTGGCTGGGGTTGGGCAAGAGCGTCGTGAAAACGGCGCTCCTGTTTTTTATCCACGAAAGATACGCGGTCTTACTTTTGGCTTTGAACTACGAGTCTCACACCTAGACTGCGCGCGTGACGGTGCTTGAGGTTATCAAAAAAAGTTCAGAGTTTCTTGCAAAAAAAGGCGTGGACTCTCCGCGCCTGCAAACCGAGTTGCTGCTCGCTCACTTGCTCAAGCTCCCGCGAATGAAACTTTATCTGAACTTCGAGCGCACACTTTTACCCACTGAACTTGATGCGCTCCGCGCCTTGGTGATGCGCCGCGCCCAACGCGAACCGCTTCAACACATCATCGGCTCAGCTTCGTTTTGCGGACTGGAAATGCTCGTGAACAAACACGTTCTCGTTCCGCGCCCGGAAACTGAGTTGCTTGCAGAACTCGGCTGGCAATTCCTATCAAGTATCAACTCACATCCACCAACCTGCCTCGACTTCGGCACAGGCAGCGGTTGCATCGCCATCGCCATCGCCGCCAAATGCCCCACAACGCGAATTGTGGCGGTGGATATCTCGCCGGAAGCGATTGCGGTGGCGCGGCAAAATGCGGCAACTCACCACGTCGTTGATCGCGTCGAGTTCCGTTGCGGAGATGGGTTCACAACTCTGAACGGCGCGGACAAGTTTGATCTGATCGTGAGCAATCCGCCCTACATCGCGAGTGACGAGATCGCTACGTTGGAGACGGAAGTGCGGGAGTATGATCCGCGCGGTGCATTGGACGGTGGCGCAGATGGATTGGATTTTTACCGGCGGCTTGCGACTGAAGCAGGAGCGTTTCTAAAACCGGGCGGCAAGATCACCATCGAATTTGGCGATGACCAAACCAAAGAAATCAGTGACATCTTCACGGCAGAACGTTGGACGGTGGAATCAGTTCACTTAGATTACACGAAGCGGGAGCGGTTGCTCACGGCAACCTGTAGCTGATCATCCCGCTTGAGCGCAGAGAAATTGCGCCCCTGAACTGGCGATCAATTCTCCCAGAGCAACGGCAGGCAATAAACAAAACTGTCCGGGTCGTAACGTAGGTTGCAATCGTTCATCACCTTTCACCTGAACCTCACCACTGACGACGCCGACAATCCGCATCCGACCGCGAGGAAGTAAAACCTCACAAGCCTGATGCGCTTCATAATGATCCACCGTGAACAAAGCGTGACCCACCAAGCGACGAGTCGGGAAGTCCGTGCCGACAATTTTTTCCCCGGTAACGAGCGCAGGTTCAAAATCATCGAAGTCAATGCTCGCGAGTGATTGCGGGATGTGCAATTCACGCGGCTTGCCGTCAAGCCCGACGCGATTCCAGTCGAACACGCGATACGTCGTATCTGAGTTTTGCTGAATCTCAAAAATCACCAATCCCGCGCCGATGGCGTGAACGCGGCCACTTGGCAGAAACATTGAATCGCCCGGGCAAACTTTGGCGCGATGAAAACATTCCGCCACACTGCCGTCGCCGATGCGCCGCTCAAAATCCGCGCGGGTGACGCCGCGCTTCAAGCCGACGTAGAGTTCCGCGTCCGGGATGGCATC
>CAMCWI010000112.1 GCA_945882065.1 Akkermansia muciniphila | reverse complement strand
GTGGTGAGGATGTTCAACACCAGTTTCGTGGCCGTGCCCGCTTTGAGCCGAGTTGAACCCGTCAATACCTCCGGGCCGAGATCGGGTGCGAGGACAAGGGTCGGTCGCATCGCGCGAGGAATGACAAGGTGCGGATTAAAGCAAAGCAGTATCGTCGTCGCGCTGCGTTTCTTCGCCTCGCCGAGTGCGCCCCAAACAAACGGCGTCGTGCCGCTGGCCGCAATGCCCACCACGACATCGCGCTTTGTTACGCGTCGCGATTTCACCTCACGCGCGCCTGCGCCCGCGTCGTCTTCCGCGCCTTCTACCGCGTTGCTCAACGCCACGTCGCCACCCGCGATGATGCCTTGCACGAGCGTTGGTTCAACGCGGAACGTGGGCGGACATTCGCTCGCATCCAGCACGCCGAGTCTTCCGCTCGTGCCGGCTCCGAAATAAAATAATCTTCCTCCCGAAAGGAATGCGCGGGTGACGACACGCACGGTGCGGGCGAGGAGAGTTTTTTTTGCCAGCAACGCCACCGTCACCTTCGCCTCCTCGTGCAACATCAGTTCCACGGCATCCGCCACGGGCATCGTGTCGAGATTCGTCGAGCGCGGGTTTCTGGATTCCGTGGGGGAAAGTTTTCGGGAGCGAAGGGTGTTTGATTTCAGCCGTGGCCGTTGGGGACTCATGAGCGGAGTATTTGTGTTAAGCGTCCTTTCTGGGGAACAGGGGCGCGGGGTCGCCGATGGTGTGGCCGGCTTGCAAGCCGCCCCAACTTGCGGCGGAGAATTTATCGGGCGAGTCGGTCAGGCCGAGTTGCGAGTAAATCTTTGTCGTGGTGCTGGGAATAAATGGGCAGAGCAACACGGCGAGCACTCGGCAGGTTTCGGCGAGGTTGTAGAGGACTTCGTCGAGGCGCTGTGCTTGCGCGGGGTCTTTGGCCAGACTGAACGGCTTAGTCTGATCCACGTACTGGTTCGCGCGGTTGACCAGTTGCCAGATCGCCTGCAATGCGCCTTGCAGATCGCTTTGCTCCAACAACGCTTGCGTTTCGGCGACAACCTTGGCGGCGTCGGGCGCGAGTTCATCATGGCGCGCGGGCACGACGCCGTTGCGATAGCGCTTGAGCATCGAGAGCGAACGGTTGACGAGGTTGCCAAGGCCGTTGGCGAGTTCGGCTTGATAACGTGACTTGAATCCGGCGTCGGTCCAGTTGCCGTCCGGGCCGATGGCGAGTTCGCGCACGACATAAAAGCGGAACGCGTCCACGCCCCATTCCGCGATGATGGCGACGGGGTCAACGACGTTGCCGGTGCTCTTGCTCATCTTCGCGCCATCTTTCTGCCACCAACCGTGCACGAGGATTTGTTTCGGCAACGGCAATCCCATCGCTTTGAGCATGATCGGCCAATAGACGGCGTGGAATTTCAGGATGTCCTTGCCGATGAAATGCACATCTGCGGGCCAGAGTTGTATTGCCGATTGCCGATTGCTGATTGCCGATTGGGAAACTGCGAGAACGCCAGCATCGCCCAGATTTGCGGGCACGCTGATGTAGTTCACCAGCGCGTCGAACCAGACGTAGGTGACGTAGTCCTTGTCGAAGGGCAGGGGAATGCCCCAGTTCAAGCGCGCCAGTGGTCGCGAGATGCAGAGGTCTTCGAGTTCGTTGTTCTTGAGGAAGCCGAGGACTTCGTTGCGGCGGTAGTCGGGCTGGACGAAGGACGGGTTCGCTTCGAGGTAATCAATGAGCCATTGCTGGTGTGCCTTGAGCTTGAACCAGTAGTTGTTCTCCTGAATTTTTACGACTTCGCCGTAGGACGGATCAAACGTGCCGTCGAGGCGACGGTCCTTCTCGGTGAGGAAAGTTTCTTCCTTGGCGGAATAAAATCCTTCGTAGGTCTTCTGATAAAATTCTCCGGCGGCGTGGAGTTTGGTGAGGATGGCTTGAACAAATTCCTTGTGCCGCGTGCTGGTGGTGCGGACGAAATCGTTGTTCGTCAGTTCGAGTTTTTGCGCGAACGCCTGCCAATCTGCGGCGAGACCGTCGCAGTAGACTTGGGGCGTTTTGCCATCAGCTTGGGCGGCTTGCTGGACCTTCTGGCCGTGTTCGTCGAGACCGGTGAGAAAGAAAACCTCCTGCCCTAAACTGCGGCGGGCGCGGGCGATCACGTCGGTGATGATCTTTTCGTACGCGTGGCCGAGGTGCGGCTGGCCGTTGACGTAATCAATGGCCGTGGTGATGTAAAACGGTTTGCTCATCGACGCGCAGTGTGGCGGAGGAGTAAGGGGTTTGCAATCGTGCGGAATTTAGTTCAACGACGTCTGCGTCCACCACCGAAGATGCTGCCCAAAAAACCCCGTGCGATCGTGCCGACGATTGCAGTTGTCGCCACGCGCGTAGCTGTCTTGGCGATCATCGTTCCCATTGAGTCCGGCTGTCGCCCCGGTGGACCTGATGTGCGTGGCGCGGGGGCTGGAGTTGGCGACGATGATCCGCCGCCGAACATGCGTCCCCAGAATCCACCACTGGATTGTTGTTCCGGTGAAGGCGTTGGTGCTTGTTGAACGGCTTGTGTGAGTTTCTCGTAGGCGGATTCGCGATCAATCACCTTGTCATAAACTCCTGCGACGAGAGAGTTCGCCATGAGTTGCTGGCGTTGCTGCGGTGAGATCGGACCAATCTGGCTGCGCGGCGGAACGATGAACGCGCGTTCGACGATTTGTGGCTGGCCGTTTTCAACAAGGCATGAGACGAGAGCTTCGCCAACGCCGAGTTCCATGATGGCTTGCGCGGTGTTGAGTTTTGGATTGGGCCGGAACGTGTCTGCTGCGGCCTGCACGGCTTTTTGATCGCGTGGTGTAAAGGCGCGCAGCGCGTGCTGAACGCGATTGCCAAGTTGCCCCAGTACATTGTCAGGAACATCGCGCGGATTTTGTGTGATGAAATAAACGCCCACGCCTTTCGATCGGATCAACCGCACGACTTGCTCAATCTTCTCTAGTAGCGGCCCGGGAATGTCGTTGAAGAGCAGATGTGCTTCGTCGAAGAAAAACACGAGCTTCGGCTTTTGCACGTCGCCGACTTCCGGTAATCGCTCAAACAATTCCGACAGCAACCACAACAGCAGCGTGGCATAGACCTGCGGTGACTGCATGAGTTTGTCCGCCGCAAGAATGTTCACCACGCCGCGACCATTCGAGTCTGTCTGAATCAAATCATCCAGATTCAGCGCGGGTTCAGCGAAGTATTTGTCGCCGCCTTGAGATTCCAGCGTGAGCAACCCGCGTTGGATCGCTCCGATGCTGGCGGGAGAGATGTTGCCGTATTGCGTGGTGAATTGAGATGCGTTGTCGCCGACGTGTTGCAGCATCGCGCGCAAATCTTTTAGGTCGAGCAGTAGCAACCCGTTCTCGTCGGCGACGCGGAAGACGATGTTGAGTACGCCAGCCTGCGTGTCGTTGAGTTGCAGCAAACGCGCAAGCAGCAGCGGGCCCATTTCGGAAATGGTCGCGCGCACGGGATGACCTTTCTCGCCGAACACATCCCAGAAGGTGACGGGACAACCTGCGGGCGTGTAGTCGTCAATCTTGAGTTGTGCGAGCCGCTCTTGAACCTTGGGCGATTGTCCGCCGGGTTGCGAAATGCCCGCCAGATCGCCTTTCACGTCCGAGAGGAAAACGGGCACACCCATCGCGCTGAAACTCTCCGCCAGCACTTGGAGCGTTACGGTTTTACCCGTGCCCGTTGCGCCGGAGATGAGTCCGTGGCGATTTGCCATCTGTGGGAGGAGAAACATGTCCGTCTTGTTGCGGGCTATGAAAATGGGTTCGGCACTCATGATTTAGAGAGTTTGAATCGTCCTGATGCGGTGTGTCAATCATCGGTGCAAGCCGGGGTTTCTCCCCACTAATTCAGAGCCACCGCTGATTGGGATAAGACAAATCGAAGGTTCGATTCCTATAGGTATCAATCACGCCGAAGTCGCCCCCGACCGAGATTTCATTCTTTTCCGCGCGGTGTGTACCCCGCTAACATCTGCGCGATGACGAATCTGCGATCCATTCTCCTTGGCCTGCTACTGGTGTTGACCGGCACGCCGGTGGACGCTGCGTTGTTTGGCGGCGAGAAAAAGGATTTTGATCTGGCGAGTAAATCGTTCGAGACGCACATGTGGTCGCGTGCGGAGAAGGAGTTCGCTTCCTTCATCAAAGATCATCCCAAGTCCGAGAAGATCACGGAGGCGGTGTTGTTTCAGGCGCAGGCATTGTACGGGCAGGAGAAATATGTGGAGGTGATCTCACTGCTCGCGTTTCACGAAGGCCGTGCCGGAAAACCTGCGGATCAATTTCTTTATTGGACGGCGCAGGCGCAGTTCCAGAGCGGGAATCACCGGGCCGCAGCGGTTACGTTTGGGAGGCTGGCGCGGGAACATTCATTTTCAGCGCGTCGGCTCGAAGCTGCCGTGGGCGAAGCGGCGTCGCTCGTGGAGCTGGGTGAATGGGCGCAGGTGACAAATTTGTTGCGCAAGGCGGATGGCGCGTTTCGCATGGCGGCATCGGCGGACAAGGGCAGCGAGATGGCGGCGCGCGGATTTCTGCTGCTGGGCAAGGCGCAATTCTCCCTGAAGAATTACATTGATGCACAAGTCGCGTTGAACCGGGCGGCAGCGGGTGTGACGAATGAGTTGGAGTGGCAGCGGCGGTTGTTTTTGAGCCGGGCCTACGCTGGCAATAATCAAAACGAAGACGCGGCGCGGGAAAGCATCGGCTTGATCGCGGTGGCGGAAACCTTGGAGCAATCCGAGTTTATCGCGGAGAGTGTGGTGTTTCGCGCAACTCTTCTGGAGAAACTCGGTCAAAGCGATGAGGCGATTGCGACGCTCCAGCGGAATCTTACGAACGCGCCACCGGCGCGGCAGCGCGAGGCGTTAACGCGCATCATCACCCTTGAGTTGGGGAATAATCACCTCGATGCGGCGACGCAATTTCTCGATCAGTATCTGGCGCAAACCAACGCTGCGGCGGCGGACATGGCGTGGTTGACGCTGGGCGAGGTGTATCTCAAACGGCATGTCGCGTTGTTGACTCTGCCCGCGACGAACGGTGTCCCGACAAATTATCTCGCGCTCGCGACGAATTGTTTTCAGCAGGTGATTGCGTTGATTCCGTCTGGCGACCATGTGGGCAAGGCGCAGTTGAATCTGGGCTGGTGCTATTGGCTGGAGAAAAATTTTACGGAGAGCGCTGTGGCATTTGAGGCGGCGGCGAAGCGATTGCCGGTGTCCGAAGACCGGGCGGTGGCGATGTTCAAGCTCGCGGACGCGTTGTTCATGTTGAAGAATTATTCCGGTGCGTTGCAACACTATCAGGAGGTGCTTCAGCTTGCGACGAACTGGCCGTCGGTGAACGCGGCGTTGAGTGCGCCTGCGAGTTATCAGGCGTTGAGGGCCAGTCTGGAACTGACGAATGCTGCGGGCGCGGAGAGTGCGATGCGCGGGATTCTCGCGGCGGACGCAGTTGGCGGATCGGCGGACGGCGCGTTGCTTTTGGTCGCACAGGCTTACGTGGATGCGAGCCAGCCCGCAGCCGCGCAACGGATGTTCGCAGAGTTCGTGACGCGGTTTCCAAATTCGCAGTTGCGGCCCGAGGCGGAATTGCTCGTGGCGCGGATGCGGGAGGAGCAGGGCGATTGGACGAATGCGGCGGCGGCGTATGAGTTGTGGGTGGGGCGTTTCCCCACGAATGTGTTACGGGCGCAGGTGGAGTTTCAGCGGGCTTTTTCGGCGGCAAGATCGGGCAACGAGACGAACGCGTTGTTGATGTTCACCAATTTTGTAGCTCAATTTCCAATGAACACACAGGCGGCGCGGGCGCAATGGTGGGTGGCGGATTATTTTTATCAGCGCGAGGCATATGCCGAGGCGGAGTTGAACTTCAAACAAGTGTTCCAGAACTGGCCGTCGTCCGAGCTGGCTTACGAGGCGCGCATGATGGCGGGTCGCGCCGCAGTGGACAAATCGGCGTTTGATGGAGCGGTCGAACACTTCGCGAGTCTGACGGAAGATGTCAATTGTCCTCCTGATTTGCGGGCCCAGGCATTGTTCGCTTACGGCGGCACGTTGATGCGTATGAGGTCTGTGCCGACGGAGGCCGAGACAAACAAGGTGAAATTTCTGGAACAGGCAATGACGGTGTTCAGCGTGATCGTGCGCGAGAATCCGACGAATGAACTGACGGCGCTGGCGTGGGGCGAGGTGGGGAATTGCTGTCTGCAACTGGCGGCCACGGACGCGAGCTATTATTCCGCCGCCTCCAACGCGTATCAGATGTCGTTCAACATTCCATCGGCGAGTGTGGCGACGCGCAGCCAGTCGAAGGTCGGACTCGCCATCGTGCTGGAGAAGGAGGCGCAACTGTTGACCAATGGCGGGCAGGCGGAGTTGTTGAAAGCGGCGCGCGAGTTGGATCTGGATGTTTATTTTGGCAGGAATCTGAAGGATGGCGAGACAGCGGATGTTCACTGGAGAAGGAAGGCCGGGAGCGACGCCGCCAAGTTTTCGGAGTTGCTTGGCGAATGGGAGCAGGCGGTCAAAGTTTATCGCGACATGCTGCGCGAGGGGTTGCTGTCCGCCGATGCGCTGGACAAGAAGATTACCAACGCCGAGAAGCAAAACCGGAACGGCAACGGCAAAAAAATCTGAGCGGGTGTTTGACACGTCTCCCCCGACTGTTAGCTTCAATCAGGGTTCAAATGAACAACACATCAACAATCGAAAATCTCGTGGGACTCACGCCGTGTGCGTTGTCGGAAGTGAAAAATCTTCTCGTGTTGGCGGAGAACTCGGGCAAATCGTTTCGCGTCTATGTCGAGCAGGGCGGTTGCTCCGGGATGCAATACGGCATGGTGTTTGATGAACAGCGCGCTGGCGACATCATCGGCGAGCATGACGGCGTGCGCGTCTTGGTGGATGCGTTTAGCGCCACCTATCTGCGGGGAACACAGGTGGATTTCAGCGATGCGTTGACAGGTGGCGGCTTCAAGATCAGCAACCCGAACGCGAAGCAAAGTTGCGGTTGCGGCAAATCATTTCAGACCTGACTGGCGTTTAGTCAGGCCGAACAACACCGCTCAGTGTGATGCTGGGCGGTTTTTTTGTGGCCGGAAATGGAGTGCGCCCGTTCTCGCCGGAACAAAGCAGTGAGTGCCCGGAGGAGGGTGCTTGTCGGCAGGGATTGTCCCTGCGGAAAATAACGGAGAGCCTCGGTCAAAATCCAAAGTTGCTGCGCGCTGCTATTTCATCTGACGCCACCGAACTCGTGAACAATCTCCTCTGCGCGTTCGTGAGCAGCAGCGATGGTTCTTTGAGGTTGCGCCTGATCTGGAGGCTTGGTTGCTCGAAGCCGCTGATAAACTTGGTGCGCCACTGACAGCGAATGATTTTAACGCATCCGCGAGCGTGTCCGTGTCGTCGCAATTGAGGGCATGCAAAATAGGGTGTGACCGCCACTTTGGGTCGCACCCTGCGAAACAACCGGGATTGATTCCGGAGTTTGATTTCATATTCTGTTGTCGTCGGCTCGTCCTGCCGTTGTGGGACGGGCTTTTTGATTTACCCAACTCATTTCATTTTTATGGCACAACTCAACGAAAATTATCTCAAGCTCAAAGCCGGTTATCTCTTTCCCGAAATCGGCCGTCGCGTGAAAACCTTTTGCGACGCAAACCCCGAAGCCGCCAAGCGTCTCATCCGTTGCGGAATCGGCGACGTGACTGAACCGCTGCCGCCCGCTGTCGTCGCCGCGATGCACAAGGCCGTGGACGAAATGGCGTCGCGCGACAGTTTCAAGGGATACGGCCCGGAGCAGGGCTACGAATTTTTGCGCACGGTCATCGCCAAGAATGATTTCCGAGATCGCGGTCTCGACGTGGCGGATGATGAGATTTTTGTGAGCGACGGCTCGAAGTGCGATTGCGGCGCGATCCTCGACATCCTCGGCGACAAAAATAAAATCGCCATCAGCGACCCCGTGTATCCCGTCTATGTGGACACGAACGTGATGGTCGGCCACACCGGCCCGGCCAACGAAGCGGGTGCGTACGGCAAACTGGTTTATCTGCCGTGCAAGCCCAGCAATGGTTTCATCCCCGAGCCGCCGAAGAAACACGTGGACGTGATTTATCTTTGCTCGCCAAACAATCCGACCGGCGCCGCCGCGACACGCCCGCAACTCGAAGCATGGGTGAAATACGCGCTCGAACAAAAAGCCGTGATTCTGTTTGATGCCGCTTACGAGGCTTACATCACAGACCCAGCGATTCCACATTCCATCTACGAGATTCCCGGCGCGCGGGAATGCGCCATCGAGTTCCGCAGCTTCTCGAAGAACGGCGGTTTCACTGGCACGCGTTGCGCGTTCACGGTTGTTCCAAAATCGCTCAACGCTTACACCAAGTCCGGCGAAGCGAAACCGCTGCATCCGCTCTGGTCGCGCCGCATGACCACGAAGTTCAACGGCGTGAGCTACATCGTCCAGCGCGCCGCCGAAGCGCTCTACTCGCCCGAAGGCAAGGCGCAGGTGAAGGCGCTCATCGAACATTATCTCGGCAACGCCGAAGTTCTCCGCAAGGGCGCGAAGAAAGCCGGGCTGAAAGTTTTCGGCGGCGTGAACGCGCCCTACATCTGGGTGCGAACACCGAAAGAAGTCACAAGCTGGCAGGCGTTCGACAAGATTCTCGCCGACGCAAACGTGGTCATCACGCCAGGATCGGGCTTCGGCTCGAAGGGCGAAGGCTTCTTCCGCATCAGCGCTTTCAACAGCCGCGCCAACGCCGAAGAAGTCGCGCGCCGCTTGCAGGAACTCAAATGGTGAAAAGCACCAAGCACCAACCTCCAAGAACCAGAGAACATCCAAACACCAAGCTTCAAGCCTACGCGTCTCGTGCTGCGTTTTTTTGGGGCTTGAAGTGTCTCTGGTGCTTGGTCCTTGGAGTTTGGTGCTTCAACGCCGCCGCACAACCCAGCGGCGACTCCGTCATCCGCTATCCTGCTGGCAAATCTGAAATCGTCATCACCACAACGGCGCGGCTGGCCGGGGCGATTCATTCGCTGACGTGGGATGGACGCGAGTTCATCAACAGCGCGGATCACGGGCGGCAATTGCAGTCGGCGTGTTCGTTCGATAATTCTCCTACCGCGAACGCGGAAACGTTTAATCCGACGGAAGCCGGTTCGCGTCGCGATCACATCGGGACGAACTCCACGAGCTGCCTTTTGAAACTGAGCGCGAAAGAAAATCATTTGCAGACGCGGACGCAGATGGCGTTCTGGCTCGCGCCGGGTGAGAAGTCCGAGGGACAACTCGCGCGGAACACGAACACACTTTCAGACTACGTGCTGACGAAAGATGTGAGCATCGGTTACAAGCAGTGGCCGCAGGCGTTGGATTATCGCGTGACGTTCACCGTGCCGACGAACGCGACACACACGTCGGCGCAGTTCGAGGCGTTGACGGGTTACATGCCGCCGGAGTTCGACGCCTTTTGGCAATTCAATCCCAAGACGCAAAAGCTTGAGCCGTTGAGCGACGGACCGGGGGAGATAAAAAACCCCGTGGTGCTCGCCACGGAGGACGGAAAACATGCCATGGGAATTTTCTCGCCGCCGCAATCGCAGCCGAACACCACCGGGCCGAGCTATGGGCGTTGGCGATTCAAGGAGCACGAGGTCATGAAATGGAATTGCGTGTTTCGCGTTCATGACGCGAACGAAATACGAACCGGTGATTATTCGTATCGGATGCTGGTGGCCGTCGGCACGCGTTTACAGGTGGAACTGATGCTAACAGAATGGATGTCGAGGTGAACATTCATTCCGGCGCATCTTGCCACTGCCTCGAAGTGCGAAGCTGCCGGAGCGCGGCTGTGATGTCTTCGACCATCCGCAGAACGTAGGAAAACGTCGGGACTCTGGCTCATTCCACGCATTCACTCCTATCACGCTGCTGCGGCCGGTCTTCGACACAGCTGCGCTCCGTCATTTCCCGGCAGAAGTTTTTCATTTCACCGGACGCATTTTTACGGCATCGTCTCTGAGATATGGGAAAACGCCGCGAAGCCCGCGAAAGGGCCGTCCAGTTTCTATTCCAGCATGATTTGAATCCCCGCGAAGACCTCGACGCGGCTCTCAATGAATTCTGGGAATCACAACGCGCGGCAGCCATCGCCGAGGATAAAGGCCGCGCCAATTGGAATGAACCGCCCGTGCTCCCGCCGCCGACGGCGGGCGAGGCCGAAATGCGCCTCTTTTCCGAGCCGCTGATTCGCGGCACGATGCAGCATCGGGATGTGATTGATGAACACATCAAGAAGCACGTCAAGAACTGGGACTTCAACCGCATTGCTCCCGTGGATCGCAACATCCTGCGCCTGGCTATCTATGAAATGTTGCATCGTGATGACATCCCGCCCGTGGTGAGCATCAACGAGGCGGTGGACATCGCGAAAAAGTTTTCCACCGAGGACAGCGGCAAGTTCGTCAACGGCATTCTTGACAAGGTGAAGGCAGAACTATTGCGCCCGGCGAGGATCGTTACATGAGTCTAAAGTCTGAAGCCAAAGGTCTAAGGTTGAACTCGCGTGCCGTGTGCGCGGCAATTTTCTTTGGCCGACTTCAGACTTCAGACTTTAGCCATTAGACTTTAGCCATTAGACTTTAGCCATTAGACTTTCACGCCATGTTCGCCGATCTCCATCTTCACTCGCATTACTCTGACGGCACGTTCACGCCGGAGGAGATTGTTGCGCGTGGACGGAAGCAGGGGCTGGGCGCGCTGTCGCTGACCGATCACGACACGGTGGAAGGTTGCGAGATGATGGCAAGCGAGTGCGCGAAGGTGGGGTTGGAATTCGTTGTCGGCACAGAACTCACCTCGGAGCATAATGACAACGAACTGCACATCCTTGCTTATTTTGTTGATCCCAAGAACGAACGTTTGCTCCGCGAGATCGCCAAGTTCCAGATCGTCCGTCAGGAACGCATCCGCGAAATGGTGGCGAAAATCAACGAGCTAGGTGTGCCGTTGAAGGTTGAAGATGTTTTTGCGCTGGCAAATTGTCAGTCGCCCGGTCGCCCGCATGTCGCCCGCACGCTTGTGAAACAAGGCATGTGCCGCACGCTGGATGAAGCCTTCGAGCGTTTTCTGAAAAAGGGTCGACCGGCTTGGGTGCCGAAATCCAAGATGTCGTCGCTTCAAGCCATCGAGTTGATCCATCACGCGGGCGGACTCGCTGTGATGGCGCATCCGGGATTGAATCGCAGCGACGAAGTAATTCCTGATCTCGTCGCAGCGGGTCTCGACGGCATTGAGTGTTTTCACACGAAACATTCGCCAACGACGGCGAAGCGTTATATCGCCATGACGGAGAAATATAATCTGCTCGTCACCGGGGGCAGTGATTGTCACGGCATGAGCAAGGGCCGCCCGCTCATCGGCAGCGTGAGACTAAGCCGCGAGCATTTCGATAAACTTAAAGCCAAAGCAGTCGAGAAAAAGACAGCGACCACGAATGCACACCAATAAACACGAATCGCTTTTCA
>CAMCWI010000111.1 GCA_945882065.1 Akkermansia muciniphila | reverse complement strand
AATTGGTTGCGGGGCTAGGATTTGAACCTAGGACCTTCAGGTTATGAGCCTGACGAGCTACCGGGCTGCTCCACCCCGCGATCCAGAGGAGCGATATAATGCCGGACAAAACTTCCAACGCAAGAAGGGATTTTCATCACGACAGTTTTATTTTACACCGTCTCAACGATCAGATTGCCCATCCCTTGTTGATGGCGTGATAAACTTCGTTGTTGCGGAGCGTCTGTTGGAAGTCGCGCACGTTCGTCTTCGCGTCAATGATCGCGAGTTCGATGTCGGCGATGCTCGCGAAGTCTTCGATCATCTCGGTGGTGACGGCCTGGCTGAAACCGGTATGATGTGCGCCGCCTGCGTGAATCCAGCACGCGCACGCGTCCTCAAAATTCGGCCGGCATTGCCACACGGCTTGCGCGACGGGCAGCTTGGGCATCGCGTGTTCGGGCGCGACGACGTCCACTTGGTTTAGGAGCAGACGGAAGCGGTTGCCGAGATCAATGAGCGACACGTTCAAGCCCGCGCCCGCCGGAGTGTTGAATACGAGACGCGCGGGATCGGCCTTGCCACCGATGCCAAGTGGGTGAACTTGCAACGACGCCTTGCCGTCCGCGATGCTCGGGCAAATCTCCAGCATGTGCGAACCCAGCACAAGCTGGCCGTCGGGACTCATGTGGTAGGTGTAATCTTCCATGAACGACGTGCCGCCTTCGAGGCCGAACGCCATGACTTTCATCGCGCGCACGAGTGCGGCGGTTTTCCAATCGCCTTCGCCGCCAAAACCAAACCCCGCCGCCATCATGCGTTGCGAACCGACGCCCGGCAGTTGCGCGAGGCCGTGCAAATCTTCAAACGTGTCGGTGTAGCCCTTGAAGCCGCCTTCGGTGAGGAATTGAAAAATGCCCAGCTCAATGCGCCCGGCGTCACGGACGGACTTGTGCCGTTTGCCGCCTTCGCAGAGGTCAGCGGTCATCGTGTAGGTGGCTTCGTATTCTTTGCAGAGCGCATCCACCTGTTTGTCGGTGATGGCGTTCACGACCTTGACCAAATCGCCGACGCCATGAGTGTTCACGGAGAAACCAAACTTCATCTGCGCGGAAACTTTGTCGCCATCCGTGACGGCCACTTCGCGCATGTTGTCGCCGAAGCGGACGAACTTCGCGTTCTGCCAATCCGCCCACGCCGCCGCCGCGCGCGCCCATGCGCCGAGTTTTTCCTGCGTGGATTCTTCTTTCCAGAATCCGACGACGACCTTGCGGTTCTTGCGAAGGCGCGTCCAGATGAAGCCATGCTCGCGATCACCGTGCGCGGCCTGGTTCATGTTCATGAATTCCATGTCAATCGTGGACCACGGGATGTCGCGATTGTATTGCGTGTGCAGATGCGCGACGGGCTTGCGCAGTTGCTTGATGCCATTGATCCACATTTTCGACGGCGAGAACGTGTGACACCAGGTGATGAGGCCGATGCACTTAGGCGCGTTGTTCGCTGCCATGCAGAGCGCGGTGATGGCGTCGGGCGAAACCATCACGGGCTTGAAGATGACTTTCACCGGAATCGCGGACGCGGCATTAAGCGTCTTGGCAATTTCCTGTGAATGTTTGGCGACAGCCTTCAACGTTTCCGGCCCGTAGAGATGCTGGCTGCCGGTGACGAACCAGACTTCGAGTTGCTTAAGATTGATTTTTATAAAAGTTTTTCTTCGCGTGACGGTTGCTTTGTTCCATACAAATGGACGGGTCACGCTCACAAAAAACAGTTGGGCGTGCCGGATACGGCATTCACCCAACTGCTGAACGAAAGGTGACAATCATCGCGAACGTCAATGCTTCACGGCTTGCCCACTGCGAACAACGCTAATTTGCGAATGTTGCCCCCGAATTTGCGCCGGACACTAGGTCGCCCTGACCTCACCGAGGACTCTTTATGTATCAAATAAACTCGTTGATCAAGTTCTCCAAGAATTCCTGACGACCGCTCGAGTTCGAGTCAGCTTCGCCTTTCGCGAGGATGTGCGCTTCCAGTTCTTTGAAGCCGACCTTGCCGGATTCGATCTTCGCACCGATGCCGCTGTCCCAAGAGGAGTAGCGTTGCTGCACGAACTTCTCCAGCCGTCCATCTTTGCGGATTGCTGCCGCAATCTTCAACCCGCGCGCAAAGGCATCCATTCCGCCGATGTGTGCGTGGAACAGATCAATCGGCTCAAAGCTCTCGCGGCGCACCTTCGCATCGAAGTTCACGCCGCCGGTCTTGATGCCGCCGTATTTCAGGATCGAGAGCATCGTGTAGGTCGTGAGATAAATGTTCGTCGGGAATTGATCCGTGTCCCAGCCGAGCAGCTCGTCGCCGGTGTTCGCATCAATCGAGCCGAGCGCGCCCGCCGCACCTGCGACTTCGAGTTCGTGCTGCATCGTGTGACCCGCAAGCGTGGCGTGGTTCGTCTCGATGTTCAGTTTGAAATGCGGGAGCAGACCATGTTCACGCAGGAAGTTCAGGCACGCGGCGGAATCGGAATCGTATTGATGCTTAGTCGGCTCTTTCGGTTTCGGCTCGATGTAGAACTGGCCTTTGAAACCGATCTGCTTCTTGTAGGCCACCGCCATGTGCAACAGCGCAGCGAGATGATTCAACTCGCGCTTCATGTCCGTGTTGAGCAGCGTCATGTAACCTTCGCGCCCGCCCCAGAACGTGTAGCCCTCGCCCTTCAACTCGTGCGTCACTTCCATCGCCTTCTTGATCTGTGCGGCGGCGTAGGCGAACACATCGGCATTGCAGCTCGTGCCCGCGCCGTGCATATAGCGCGGATTGGAGAACGCGTTGGCCGTGCCCCAAAGCAACTTGATGCCGGTGCGCTTCTGTTCTTCCTTCAAGACTTTCGCGACCGCGTCGAAGTTCTTGTTGGACTCGGCGAGCGTGCTGCCTTCCGGCGCAACATCGCGGTCGTGCCAGCAATAATACGGCGCGCCAAGCTTCTCAATGAACTCGAACGCCGCGCGCACGCGGTTCTGCGCGTTGGCGACGGAGTTCGTGCCATCGTCCCACGGACGCAACATCGTGCCCGAGCCGAACGGATCGCTGCCCGTGCCCCGGAACGTATGCCAATACACCACGGCGAAACGCAGGTGCTCGCGCATCGTCTTGCCCGCGACGACTTCGCTGGCGTTGTAATGTTTGAACGCGAGCGGGTTTTTGGACTTCGGCCCTTCAAATTTGATTTTTGATATTTTTGGGAACGCAGATTGCATGGTGTTGAATTATTTTACGGTCATACCCGGACAGAAAGCGTTGTCGGAATCAGTCGCGAGTTTCATTGGTTTGTTTAATGCGATCGGCGGATGGCTCAACACCGTTTGAAATTGTTCGGTGAGCCGCAAAAGCGAAAACCCCACTTTGCGGAATCCAACAGCCAGATTGCAGTTGCAGTTTGCCGGGATTTGCACTCGTTGGCAATCTTCCACTGCGAGGACCCATCTAAATTTGCTGGGTTAGGTGATCCTCTTTCCCACCGAGGTTTAAGCCCGGTGGAAAACCCATGACACTTTTGAGAACCCTTTCAACGGTTTGTCACATTGTTAATGATACACCTTCTCAAGTTTTCTACTTTATCTCATACAGAAACGACGTAGCACTTGCTGTTGCCGAGTTATTTCCGCCTAATTCTAGCCATGCTGCGGAACAGTTCGATGATGACGCTCGCCCTCGTGCTGGCGACGACATGTTTTTCCCAAACACTTCCCCTGCCCCGTCGACCTGCCAATGCAATCTCATGCACTGATTTCGTCCGCGAGATTGAACCATTGCCGCTTGCGGAACGCGAGCAGGCAATCGTCGCGGAAATTCTCGCTGGAAATGTTCCCGCTTCGCTCACCAATCTTCGCGCCGTCAACTTGACCAACATCATCAATGGCCAGACGGACATCGCCACCATTTTTGTCACACGCGATTATCTACCCATCGGCACAGACGCAGAACATTTCCTGACGCCGCTGACACCAGCCACTGCTCAACGCATCGCCGACGAACTGGGCTGCCTGTTGCCGACGCGCAAAATGGTGGATGCCATTTACGCCGCCGCCCAAATCAAACTCGCGCCGCAACCCATTCCGCCCGACGCAAAGATGACGACCGTTCCCGCCTTCGCCGCGCACAACAAAATCATCCGCACGCAACTTCTCGCGGTCGGCAAAGCGCGCATATCCATCGCCCTCATTGCAGGCCACAAAAAGGACGTGGTCATTACTGCCAAGCTCGGCAGCGTGACAAATAAAGTCGCCATCTACGGCTGGCATAGCACGAACGGCGTGGCGATTCAGCCACTCTATCTCGGCCACACGTCGGCGTGGGTGGACTACAGCCACGGCATCCGGCTCGTTTCGCAAACCATCTTGCTCAATGGACAATGGACGAACATCACCGCCATTCTTAGCGATACAAACCTTTGCCAGCTGCTCAGTGACGAAGGCGTGATTGCTCAACCGCGCTATTCCACGAACTTCTTTTCGCCCGGCGCAGCCGCCACCATCGGCCCGCGCTGGCCGCAAGGTTTCGTGGTGAGCAAAAACTTCGGCGAGATGACTCGCGAATTCACGCTGCCCGACAAAGTGCGGGTGCTCATCAACGCTCCGCCTGTCAGTTCGTTTGCCACCAACAAACCGGTGCAATTGATCTTCTTCGCATTGCCCAACGGGAACACCATCGAGCAGACCATCGGCAAACAGATGCAACCCGGTGACGATTGGCATTTCAACATCCAACACATCGCGGCTCAGACACGGTTTCTCCGTAACTTCCTCACGAACCAGACCATCGTCGTGGCATATCTGGAGAATTCGCTGAAAAGCTGGCCGGCGTGGCGGCGCACCAACGGCAACGACCGCATCCCCGCGCTGTTCAACGCCGTGCGCGACACCTTTGTGGATTATCGGCAGGAGATTGTGCTCACCGGCCACAGCGGCGGCGGCAGTTTGACGTTCGGTTATCTGAACGCGGTCGAGAAAATCTCCAGCGACATCAAACGCATCGCTTTTCTCGACAGCAATTACGCCTTCGAAACCACAAATCATCTCGCGAAGTTGGTCAACTGGTTGAAAGAAACCAACGAAGCGTCTCTAACGAATCGGAGTGTGCCCGTCCCCGGGCACAGCAACGCGGTTAGACTAATTAGCTCCGAACAATTTCAAGCCGCTCGAAATTTGAACATCGCTGCGCCCGAGGACGGGCGCACTCCGCAGGGTGAGGGGACTACTCACTATCTTTGCGTGCTCGCCTACCACGATTCCATCGCGTTGCTCGACGGCAAAACCTTCGTGAGCGAACGCGGCGGCACGTGGGGACGCAGTCATGCAATGCTGGAAGATTTGCGGCACGAATTCCCCTTCACCAGCAGTACCAACAGCGCGGGACTGCAATCACACGTTGCGGCGAATGGACGGATTCAACTGCTGCTCAAAGAAAATCCTGAGAAGAAAATCCTGCACACGGTTCAAGTGGATCGCAACGGCTTCATTCACGCGATGCTGACGGGAACGCCACTGGAAAATCGTGGCTACGAATACTTTGGTGAACGCGCTTACGAACGTTGGATTCAGGAAGAATAAAACGCGCACCACGCCCGTTCACTTCTTCTCCAGCGAAGCGAACAACGCATCCAGACTGTTCAGCGGCGAATCCCGGCGCTGACTCAATGCGTTCCTCAGAAACTCCACGCCTTCCGGGATGTTACGCACGGACTTCGGCAACGTCGCGCCACAGGCGTTCGCGTGGCCGCCCCCTTGAAATTTTTCCGCGATCTTGATGGCCTCACCGTTGCGACTGCGGAAGCTCGCGATCACTGTGTTCGCGCGCCGGAACAACGTTACGATCACCGGATACTTCGTCGCGCCGCTTTCGAGCAGTTGATGCACGATCTGATTGCTGCTGCCCACCACCGTGTCCACGTAGCCGAGCGAGGGGCTGATCTCGACGATCTTTTTCCTGCTCCACTCGTAACCGATCGGGTCTTCGATGCGCCGCTTCACCGCCATCACTTCGAGCAGTGGATGATCCAGCAACCTCTCAAGCTGACCTTCGATCAACGAGTGAAGATTCCAGAAGCCGTAAATCTTCACCAAGTTCGCGTAATCCACGGCCACCGCGAAGTCGGGATCATCTTCAAGAAACAAGTCTGCGACGTTGTTCAAATGCACGAGCCGATCCAGTGCGGGAGATTTCATTTCATGCTCACAACAGAGTTCGTAACAGAGTAACCCAGCGGATTTGGTGATGTCGTGGACGAACGTAGCACGTTGCGGCAAAACCTCCGTGACGTGATGGTCCACGATGAGCCAGTTGGGTTTATCGAGACGCGGCTCAAACGTCAGATCGGTGACCCAGGCGGCGTTCTCGCGCGGGTCGCGTTGCTTCCAGAAATTATAGTGATACGCCTCCAGCGTCACGTCTGCGTTGAACAACTTTTTCGCCAGACGCCGCAGCAGAATGCCCGAGACGAACCCATCAAGATCGCTCTCGTGGGTGATGATGACATCCGGATTGGGCAACGCATTCATACGAGCAGATTAGGTGAATGACCACATCGTGGCGAGCGGGGAATTGAGTTGCACAAACTCAAAAGAATCGAAAACATCAGCATCATGATGAAACTACGATTCTCAATGACGATGGTCGCGACCCTTTGTTTGTTGGGTTGCAATAAAACGTCGCAAACCAGCGGCGATAACAATGTCAGCACGAATGTTCCCATCGCGGCGGTGGCGGCAGCGGCGGGCGGACAAACCGGCAGTGAAATGAAAATCACTGCGAGTGGCCTCAAGTATCAGGTGTTGAAACAAGGCGCGGGCACGGCTTCGCCCAAAGCCACGGACACCGTGAACGTGCATTATCACGGCACGCTGCTCAATGGAACGGTGTTCGATAGTTCGGTGGAGCGCGGTCAGCCGATCAGTTTTCCGTTGAATCGCGTCATCCCCGGCTGGACGGAAGGTCTGCAACTCATGAAGGTGGGCGACAAGTTCAAGTTCGAGATTCCGGCGAACCTCGCTTATGGCGAGAACAGTCCCACGCCAACGATTCCGCCGAACAGCACGCTGGTGTTCGAAGTGGAATTGCTGGGGATCGAGTAGTACGGCGCGTAGCAGCCGAGGTGACGAGGCTCTATTCATCTGGAGGAAACCACGCGAGAAGTTTGAGCCTCCTCACGTCGGCTGCTACGAATTTATTTATAGATCAAATACCGCTCACGCCTCTGTTGGAAGTCCACCAAATCCATCCGCCACGTCGCACGGATGTCATCAAGCGGTTTATCTTCCTTGATGGCAGCAAGGGTTGAAGCGTGAAGTAGAAGGTTCTTGGGTTTATCTGCCGGGAAATCTTTTGGGTAGAGGCGATGCACCGTCTTCGCGATGAGCAAGCCCACGTCCACCACATTGCAACTCTTGCGATCATTGAGCATGATATAAACGCCGCCGCATTCCTTGCCTTTGTGAACGCTGTAAGTCGGCGTGAAGCGAATCGGAATGAACCCCACTCCCCGCAAGCCAGCGCGATTCAGCTCCGCCGAGAGTTTTACATCATCAATGTAAGGCGCGCCCACAACTTCAAACGGTGTGTCCGTCCCCCGCCCCACGGACATTGCGCTCTCCAACAGACCGACGCCGGGATAGAGAATCGCCTGCTTCAAGTTGCGCATGTTCGGCGAGGGGTTCGTCCACGGCAGCCCCGTCTCGTCGAGATACGAATCTCGTCGCCAGTTTTCGAGTTCGATGACAGTGAGCTTCACGTTCGTCTTGCGCTCGATGTTATACATCCGCGCCAGCTCGCCCATCGTCATCGCATATCGTAACGGCGTCGCATGAAAACCGACGAAGGTCGTCTTCTCCGTCAACACCGGGCCATCAATCGTCACGCCATCAATCGGATTCGCGCGATCCAACACGATGAACTCAATGCCCGCTTCCGCGGCCGCTTCCATGCACAGCCCCATCGTGGCGGGATACGTGTAAAAGCGACAGCCCACGTCCTGAATGTCGAACACGAGCGCGTCGAGTCCTTTCAACTGTTCCTGCGTCGGTTTGCGACGTTCACCATAAAGACTGTAAACAGTCAGCCCGGTCTTGGCGTCCTTGCTGTCGCCAACTTTCTCATCCACTTCGCCGCGAATGCCATGCTCCGGCCCAAACAACGCTACGAGCGTCACGCCCGGCGCAGCCTTGAGCAGATCAATCGTGGCGCGACGGGCACGGTCATGCCCGGTGTGATTCGTGATAAGCCCGATGCGCTTGCCTTTGAGCGGAGCGAATTTATTTTTCACCAGCACATCAATGCCGTTGAGGACCGCAGAGGTCGGGGCTTTGATGCGCAATAGAACGACAGGGGATCCCGTAAAAGAACTCGGCGCCGGGGTGATCGCAGCCGTCGGAGAAGAAAGCAAAGCCCCCGGCACATTTCCAAAATCAAAATCCGACACCCACTCCGCTGCGAGCGTTCCTAACTTCTTACGCAGCGCGACGACACTCCCGTTCTCCGTCGGATGATTTCGGTTCGAGAGAAAGATCACGAACGTCTTCGAGAACGGATCAATCCAAATGGAAGTCCCCGTCCACCCGGTGTGACCGTAAGAACCGAGCGGAAACAATTCACCGCGCGGCCCGCTGTAACTGCTATCAATGTCCCAACCGATGCCGCGCCGTCCCGTCACGTTCGGTGGCGTCTGCACGCTCGTCATCAACTTCACCGTCTCCGGTTTGAAAATACGCACGCCGTCGAGTTCGCCGAGGTTGAGCAACATCTTCGCGTAACGCGCCAGATCACTCGCTGTGACAAACAACCCCGCGTGCCCCGCCACGCCGCCCATGCGCCGGGCGCGTGGATCGTGAACCACGCCGCGAACGGGAACGCCGTTCCCCACTTCCGTCGGCGCAATACGCGCGAGCTTTTCTTTCGGCGGATTGAAGCCCGTGTCTTTCATGCCGAGCGGGCCATAAAGTTCAACTTGCAGAAATTGATCCAACGGCTTGCCAGAAACACGACGGACAATTTCGCCCAGGAGGATCGGTCCGGTATCGCTGTAAACGAGTTTCTCGCCGGGTTTGGTAGCGAGTTTCTCCGCGCAAGACAAACGAATGGCCTCGTCATAGCCAGTCCAATCCGGTTTCAAACTGATGTCCGGTCGCAAGCCAGAAACGTGGGTGATGAGTTGGCGAATCGTGACTTCTTCCTTCCCGCCGCGAGTGAATTCAGGAAGGTATTTCGCCACGCGATCTTCGAGACCGAGTTGCCCACGCTCGACGAGCAACATCACTGCCGGGGTGCAAGCGACGACTTTGGTGAGCGAGGCAGCGTCAAAAAGCGTGTCCTCGGTCATCATTTCATCAGTAGGAACAACTGCGCGTTTGCCGAAGGCTTTGTGATAGTCGCGAACGCTGGAGCGACCGCCGTGCTCCACCCACAACACGCCACCGGGACATTTCCCCTCGGCGATGGCTTCGTTGATGGCGGTGTCCATCGCGGTTTGTTTCTCGTAACGGATGTTGTCGTTGGTCGTGATGGCATATTGGGCAATAGAACTAAAGCTGACCAACAGTGTCAGCAACGCAACGATTGCGAAGAGTCGAAGATGTGATTTGCTTGAGTTCATAGAAGTAGGAAATGTTTTAGATCAACGATCAGGGTTGCAACCATTCAGCGCGAACCGATTTCAATCCATTGATCATGAATTGCACCGCCACCGCAGCGAGCAACAAGCCCATGATACGCGTAGTGACTTTCATCGCGATGGGGCTGAACCATTGCGCGCCTCGCGCCGAGACGCGAAAGATCAGATAGCTCGCGAACGAAACTGCAGCAACGCAAAGATAAAGCGAAACGTGTTGCGCGACATCCGAGGCACGGGATTGGAGCAGGATAACGGTAGAGATAGCGCCTGGTCCGGCGAGCATCGGCACGGCGAGCGGCGTGATGGCTATATCCGTTTTTTCCGCGCCCGCCGTGGTTTCTTCGCTGGTCTCAACGACGCGCGAGCGTTGCGCCCGCAACATATCCAACGCGACAATCAACAGCACGATGCTCGCAGCGATCTGAAACGCCGGCATGGTGATACCGAGCAGTTTGAAGATGATCTTTCCCGCAACGGCAAAAATAAGCAGCACCGCAGCCATGACGATGGACGCCAATCGGGCCGTGCGAATGCGTTGCTCCGGCGTATCGCGCGGCGTCATGGCGATGAACGCAGGCACGGTGGCGAATGGATCAACGATAACGAACAGCGAGCCGAATGCTAGCAGTGTGAATTCGATGAGCGCGTGGGTGTTCATATCGAACATGGCGCAAGCACGGCGTCGGTCATGCCGTGGATGATTTTTTTGTCGGCAGGACAAATCGTGGCCAACACGCCGCCAAGTTGCGGGCGCGCGGAGTCGCCATCACCGGCCACAAAATAATACGGGCAAAGCCGCGCACGACCTTTCATCGGCACGAGTTCGTTCTTGGTGAAATCAAACCAAGACGCGTCCACGAGCGATGGTTTATGGAAGCGTTGCAATACGCTCGGTGACTTCTCAAAACTAGCGAGCGCGTCATCTACGGCTTTCGACCAATCTTCCTGCGAAAGATCGCTGCCAAGAAAAACACCGCGCGAACCCCAGGCCTTGTCCGAGAAGCCGGAAACTTTCAGGATCAACTCGCGTTCCTTCTGCGAGAGATCCTTGAGTTGTTCCCACTCGGTGAGATTGATTCCAGGAATCGCACCGTGCGGCGGCAGCGGCGTCGGATCAACGATCCAGGTGTAAGGCACTAGTTTCTTCAGGCGCGCAAGAAAACCTTCTCCGAGTTCCTGCCGCCAGAAGCTTTGCAGGTTTCGATTCCACAGCAGCGCGAACAGCATCTTCTCCTCGAACATCGGTTTGGGCGGCGGGGTGACGCGGATTTCTCCTTCCACAGCGAGATCGAAGATTTGTTTCGCGTTGGCCACGTTCGGCAGATCAAACAACTCAAAGAAGCGATACACCGCGTCGCCAGGGGCGAAGGCGGTGAAGGTTGAAGGTTGAAGGTTGAAGGTTGGGCCGCCCTCGCGATTCAACTGTTCCGCAATCCACTGCATTTCCGGTCGGTAAGTTGCGGCCTCGTCACTGACGACGAGGTGAACAGTCTTCGCATCGCCGAAAATGCTCGCGAAGCCTCGCAACATTCCGTCGTTACCGCCGAGAACTTCGGGCCTGGGGTCTAGGGTCTTGGGTCTAGAGTAGATGTAGTTGAGCCACGCTGTCAGGCCAATGCCGCCGGGAACGGAATCTAGTTCCGTCACGCGCAAACCATCATCCGCGATCAGCAGATCAGGTCGGATGACACGAGGGACATCGTTCTTGAACGCAGGCGAACGTTGCAGCGCGATCAGCTCTGCCGGTTTCCCGATATCCAACCAGCGCGCGACCCACTCAGGCAACTTGCCTTCCGCGCTCTTGCGATAAAGCAGATTGGTGGCGCGATAGAATTGCAGCAGCACACGTCCGAGCGATTCGATTTCCTTCGCGAGTTGTTCGCCGAGCGGAAACGGTGTGGGCGAGACGCGCCATTCTTGTCCAGCAAACAAACCGCCGGGCGGAAGCGCATCGCGGATGATTCGAGCTTTGACAGCGGATTTGGTGTTTGAATTGTCAGCGG
>CAMCWI010000110.1 GCA_945882065.1 Akkermansia muciniphila | reverse complement strand
CGCGTGCGCCCACCCCCTTTTCAAGGAAGGTCATGTAGATGCTATTACTCTCGCAGAAAGGCGCGATTATCTCTCGCCCGCCCGCATGGCTAATGGATTCCTTGAAGTCTATCGTGCGACTGCTTCCGTAAAATGCTCAAGCTAAAAATTACTTATGGTGCATGGTCAATCGCCCGGTGCGCTGTGGGTTGGCTCGGAACATCGGCCATGGTGTTTTGGCGAGCGGCACTGAGCGTTTCAACGCATGAAGCTGTCGGGATATTCCCATGACATAGACCGTTCCATCAGGTGACACGAGTGGCGAGGAAAAACTCGGTCCATTGAGCCAATAATTCCACAACCAATCTTCTTTTCCGTCGTTCGCTGGCACTGTCATCACAAAACCATCACCACCAACGAGCATAGCCGTATTATCTTCGAGTAATGTGGCGGACGTCTCGCCGAAAAAACCTGGCTGGGCATTCCAAAAAGCGCGCCGCCATTTTAGCACGCCTTCCCGCGAGATTGCGCAATGCGTTTGATTTACCGAAACAAAAATTGTCCCATCTGGCCCAAGCACGGGTGATGATGGCGTGAAACCGCCGGTGTGTAACTGCCACCGCACTGAGCCGTCAGGATTCAGAGCGTGCAGCTTCCCATCCACAGACGCGAAATAGATTTCCCCCTCGCTGCCGATGGCTGGAGAGCAAGTTACAGCCCCCCCTGCTGAATACTCCCATCGTTTCGCGCCGTCGGAATTCAGCGCGTAAAACTTACGGTCGTGCGAACCAAAATAAATTACACCGGCGGCATCAATCGCCGCCGAGGACACAATTGGGCCGCCGGCAACGAACTCCCACTTCTTCGTTCCATCAGGGTTGAGCGCGTAGAAGTTTTTATCCCACGAACCACAATAGGTTGTTCCATCCAAGCCGATGGCTGGCGAAGCGTCCACCCACGCGCCGGTTTTGAATGCCCACAATTTTTTGCCACCGGAAGTCACCGCGTGGATGTACCGATCACGCGCTCCGAAATAAATATTCCCGTCAGCACCTACGGCAGGTGTAGAAGCCGATTCGCCGCCAAACTTAAAAACCCAGCGCGTTGAACCATCTGGGTTGATTGAATGAAGATTTCCGAGCCATGACGTGACGTAGATCACGCCGTTGGAATCCATTGCGGGTGAAGATTGGTTGTAATGGCCGACTTCCGCCTTCCAAAGATTTGTGGCAGCATAGAATTTTTGTTGTGCCTGCACCATGACGGCAGACGCCAACAATATGAATAGGGTGATGGAGAACCGTTGCTTCAAGTGGGCCGAAGATAGAAAACTGTACGAAGCGGTGCAAACCTAGAGTTGTGCGCGAATCTTTCACAGCCTCGTTTAATCCATCCGTTTCAGCATTCCATGGCATTCACCGCCATCGGCTGCTCAAATGCGCGTTATAGATTTTTAGCAAGCGTCCGGCATAGTGCGCCCACGAACCATCCAAAGCCATCCGAGCAGCAGCGGCTTTTCCCATCGCATCACACAATTCTGGTTGCTCAATCATTTTCAACATTGCCTCTGTGACCGCCGCAGACGAACACGTTGGCACGATGATTCCCTGCTTGCCGTTCTCGACGACGGTCGTTGCGCCGCTGTTGTGCGTGGCGATAATCGGTAACCCACCCGCCATCGCCTCCGCGATGACTCTGGCGAAACCCTCCTCAATGGACGGAAATACAAACGCCGTGCATCCGCGCATTAATTCGGCAAGGTCTTTGTGTGCGAGGCTGCGAATGTGCGTGAAATGATGTTTCCACTGCTTGTACAGTTCCGCGAAGTCCGCATGATTCAGCGGGCCGCAGAGGATCAATTCTGCGTCGGGCTGTTGCTTCTTGATCTGCTCAAAAGCCGGAATCAGATACTGAAGCCCTTTGCGCAACGTCAACCCGCCGACAAACAGAAATCGTGGTTTCTCTGGCGGTTTCTCTCGCGGAACGAACACTTGCAAATCCACGCCGAATGGATTCACCGCAAGCTTCGATTCAGGAACGCCGTTGTAAATCATCGAGTCGCGCACATACGTGGATGCACACAACACCACGTCCGCGCGATGAATCTCCTGATTCGCGCGAGCAAACACACGTCGAGGCACGCTGACACGCGCGGACGGATTCCAGATGTCGAGCTCGCGCTGCCAGAAACCAAAGAAACTCGTCGGATGCGAGTTCGACGCGTCCAAGACTTTCAAAGCGCCCATCTTTTCCGCAGCATCAAACGGTTCAGTTGCCGAACCCATCACGGCATGGACGACGTCGCACTTGGGATGCGGCTGACGTTTGAACCAAACTTTCCATACCGGAAACATGATGTGATAACCGGCTTCCGCATAACGCCCCTTTGCGAAATGATAGAACGGTTGACACGCGAGATTGAAGGGTCGTCCCCGATGGAAATTTTCTTCCGGTAACGCCGTAGAGTTCTTCGCTGGTGAATACAGATGCGCCTGATGACCGAGTTTGATCACTTCCGCAGACGCACGATGAATCCAGCCGCCGCCAGCCGACGCGTATATGATGTTCAATGGTTTGCTCACAGCAACGCAGCCTTCTTGTGCCAGCCCGCGATGGACGTGAGGAAACCCCGCACCGAACGCGGCAGGAATTTTCGACCGAAGACCAAAATTGCTTTCACGGCAGTTGCTTTACTTCGCTTGAAAAATGCAACCGGAGCGGATGCCCCCGAAGCCGCCGCCTGCTCCGCTGCGAAAGTCCATTCCTCGCGAAAGCTTCCCTTGAGTCCTTTCCACGACGTGCTAAGTCGAACGATGCTCCGATCCAAGCAAACCAGGCGGGCAGTGGTTTGAACTGCTGGTGCAAGCTTGTAACAACGGTAATAAAACCTCCAGTCTGCCGCCCAAGCGAACGCTGGCTCGAACGGCAACGCCTTCTTCAGCACGTCCGCCCGCACCAAGACTTGAGTAAGTGCCCCGGTCGGGTTTTGACAACGGATGGCGTCTGCGGAAAATTGTTTCACATCGTAGAGACGCGAAGGCTCGGATACCAAAGGCTTAGTGACTATCTCTGGATGTGCGGCAGCAGGATCAATCAATGATGCAGAACTGAACAACATGCCTGCCTGAGGAAATTCAACAGTGGCGCGATCCGCCCAATCCCAGAACGCATCGTCAATCCGATCCCCAGTCATCAAGGGCTTGATCCACGCGCACTGACCCTGTGCGAATGCCCAGCTCCAGTGTTCGACACGGCCGAGCGATTCCGGCGGCGAGATAAGCCGCCATTGGTCTTGTGGCAGACTTTGGAGCAATTGTTTCCACGGTGAACCGTCTGTGGAGAAATTATCACTGATGGTGAGCAGCGCGCGACCCGACTTGAGCGATGGCATGACGCTCTGAATGGAGTTGACCAGTGCCTGTCCACCATTGCGGACAGGAATGATTACTTCGTATTGGCGCATTGCGTTGGGTAACGAAAGCTGAAATTCATGGCGGGAGAAACTACTTGGCGAAAAATTGTGTGTCGAGTGAGGATTTACACTGGCGAACAACCGGGGAGAAGCGGGTGGTTTGTCCCGGACATCTTCAGATTCTCAAACCTCCACTTTATCGTAAGCTCATCCGACATGTGTCACGCCCCATACAAATCTTGCTCCGGGAGCATCGCTTGCGGCACAATTTCGTAAAGCAGATGGGAAAAAATAAAACCGCTTCCATACCTCGCACCGCCGTCATCCTCGCGGCGGGCACGCCGCCTGCCGCGCTTGGCGGCGTGTTTGGGCGGACTTCATCCGCCATGATTCCCGTCAATGGCCGCCCCACGATTCATTGGTTGTTGAGTTATCTCCACAAGCAAGGCATCACGCGCGTGGTCGTTGGCATAAAGCACACGGAAACGCGGTTACCGCGCTTCGTGCAACAGGCGTTCGGCCAAGTGTTGGATGTCACCTTCGTTCCCGTGGACAAAGATTTAGGGCCGGGCTACACGTTGCTGCAATGTCTGAACAAGATTGGCAAAAGTGACCCATGCCTCGTGGTGCTCGGCGATACGCTCTTTGAATTCTCCGAGGCCACGCGCAAGTGCTTCAACAAAGATTTCGTCCTCACCGCACCCGTTCAAGATGCGTCGCGCTGGTGTTTCGCTGAGGTGAACAAAACCCATCGCGTGGAATCGCTGGCGGATAAACCCACCAAGAATCCCGGCGGCTGGCCTGCGTTGGTGGGTGTCTATAATTTCCGCGATGCCGAACCCGCGCGTTCCAGCCTGCAATCTACGCTGGATGCGGGCGCACAATCGCTGCAACTGCGGCACGCACTACAACCCTACGTTCAGTCCGGCCAGCTTCATGCGTATCCGGCGGGCGATTGGTTTGATTGCGGCAATCTGGATTTTCTCACGAGTTCGCGCCGCCGCTTGTTGCAGGCGCGCAGTTTCAATCGCGTTCAGATTGACGAACTCAGTGGCACGATCACCAAGCGCAGCGAGCATAGCGCGAAGTTTCTCAACGAGATCAATTACTACCGCCTCGTACCGCGCGATCTCGCGATGTTTTTCCCGCGCCTCGTGGATTTCAGCCTCGTGCCAAAAGACCTATTCCTCACGCTGGAATACTACGGCTATCCCACGCTCTCGGAAGTGTGGGCGTTCGAGGAGTTCGACGCCAAGTATTGGGAATCCGTTTTCCAGACACTGAACAAAATCTTCGTCTGCTTCGAGAAATACACGGCGGAACTTTCATCCAAAGCCACATTCGATTTTTATTGGAACAAGACGGTGGATCGGTTGGAGACATTCGCCACGCAACATGCCGATTTCGCGCGGCTCACCAAGGCGAAGTCCATTGAGTTGAACGGAAAGAAACTGCGCGGCTGGCCGGTCATACGGAAATCGGTCGAGGCGCGCGTCAAAAAACTCTCGGCCAACGTGCGCGGGCAGATCATCCATGGCGACATGTGTTTCCCGAACATCTTGTGCGATCCGGTCTCGCGCTTGTTCAAGTTCATTGATCCGCGCGGGAGCTTTGGAGAATCCGGCATCTATGGCGACGGGCGTTACGACCTCGCGAAATTGCTGCACTCGCTGGATGGCGGGTATGATTTCCTCATCCACGATATGTTCGTGTTGGAACATCGCGGCGAGCGTGTGAACCTTCAGCAATTTTTCCCGAACAACCGCGCCGCCGTGCTGAAAGCGTTTCAGCAAATCTTTGGCGCGCGCCATGACATTGACGAAGTGCGAACGCTGGAAGGATTGTTGTTCCTCTCCATGTGTCCGCTGCACTCGGATCATCCCAAGCGGCAAGTGGCGATGTTCGCCACCGGCCTTCGCATCCTGAACGAATTGTTGAACCATGAAGATATGCATTGATGTGGACGGCGTGCTGTGCGAGTTGCGCCGCCCCGAACAGAGTTACGCGGATGTCCAACCGTTGCCCGGCGCGACGGAGAAGATGAATTCGCTCAAGCAGGCCGGGCATTACATCATCCTCAACACCGCGCGCCACATGGCCACTTGCAACAGCAACGTCGGACTCGTCATCGCGCGTCAGGGCAAGACGCTGATTGATTGGCTCGCGAATTACAACATCCCCTACGACGAACTGTGGTTCGGCAAACCACACGCGGACGTTTATCTCGATGACAACGCGCATCGCTTCACGAATTGGAAGGAAATCTCCGGCGACGGTAGCAATCTTCCCGTGAGCCACGAGAAATCTAAGAAGAATCCATGAGCGCGGCGACCGATTGGAAACTCAACGTCGTGATGCCGATGGCCGGACTCGGCAGCCGGTTTCGCGACGCGGGTTACAAATTGCCCAAGCCGTTGATTGATGTGATGGGGCGACCGATGTACGCGTGGGCCACGGAAAGTCTGCCGCTCGACAAAAGCACGCGCCTCATCTTCATCTTGCTCGCATCGCAGCCGGAATGTCCTGAGTTGACGCGAGACATCCAACAGCGGTACGCCAAGCACTCGCCTATCGTCGTCACCGTGCCGGAATTGACGGCAGGCCAAGCGATCACGGTTTTGCGCGCGAAGAAATTCATCAACAACAACGAACCGCTCTTGATCCACAATGCGGACACGGCGTTTGACGTGGATCACTCTTGGGTGGAAAGCGCATGGCGGGACGGGCTGGACGGAGCGTTGCTCGTGTTTAATTCCAACGAAAAACGCTGGAGCTTCTCGCGGGAGAATGCGGCGGGATTCGTAGATGAAGTCCGAGAGAAGGAAGTGATCTCGCCTTGGGCTTCCACAGGCACGTATTGGTTTCGGCGCGGCGCGGATTTCGTCCGCATGGCAGAATCGCGGCTCAACTCTGGTCGTCGCGAGGCTGCCGAGTATTATGTTGGACCACTCTACAACGACATGATCGCGACCGGCAGCAAAGTGAAGAATTTTCCGATCCGCAAACTATACTGCTTCGGCACGCCGGATGATCTGACGGCAACGCTGAAACAAATGAACGCGCCGAGCCACGGAAAATAGACCAGCTATTCTAAAATTATGGATGCCGAAAAACTTTATGACGACTACTGGGCCAGCGGCTTGCACGTCTGGGAACAGTGGACGGAAGAAGAGTTCAAACGCTGGATGAGCCCGCTCGCCGGGCGTGAAAATGTTTTGGACTACGGCTGCGGCATGGGCCTCGGCTATCAACCTCGCTTGGTCAAAGCCGTGAAGAAGTATTCCGGCGCAGACGTGTCTGAGGTGTCTCTGGCAGATTTGAGGAAGAAAGGCTTTGACGCCTTCAAGATTGATACACAGAACAGCAAGATTGATTGCCCGGATAATACCTTCGATGGCGCGGTGTGTTCTGAAGTCTTTGAACATCTCTACGACCCTCTAGCATCGGCCAAAGAGATTTATCGCGTGATGAAGCCGGGCGGAGTGTTGGTGGCAACGGTGCCGAACTTTGGTTATCACGCGTGGCGCGTGTTGGCGTTTTTGCGCGCTCAAGTGCCCGCCGAACCGGATCGCCCCAAGGAAAATCGTTTCAATGGCGTGCATATCCGGTTCTTCAGCCGGTTGATGTTCCGACGCTTATTCCAAAGCGCAGGTTTCGATAATGTCTGGGTTGGAAATTACGGTGAGTCGTCGGTCTGGGATGTGTTCCAGTTTGGACCACCGTTCTGTTATCTCACATCGTTTACGCGCAAACGCCTCCCGCGTCCGCTTCACTTGGAATTCATGGCGGATGTGTGGCCGAATGTTTTTGCACAGCGTCTCCGCGCCGTGGTTTACAAGCCAAAATAGTTCGCAGCTTCACGAGCCATGCGAAAAGACGGCGGAACGCTTGTATTAGTTGTTGAATTTTGCGCGCAGCTTAATCAGGGTGCCGCCAAGTTCCTTTTGAAGATTATCCGGCAACCCCGTTTTCCAAAGGCAATAGCCGCCTAGAACAACGGTGATGATCGCATTGGCGGTCAACTGCCAAGGAATGGGAAGCGACGCTGTGGCGTAGCGAAATGTTGCGAAGATTCCAAACATGACAAAGAGAAAGCGCAAGGGACGAGCCAGCCAGATAAAAATGATTTCCTTAATAGACAGGTGAAACATTTTTGAAGTTCGGTACGTTCCATACAGACCGCTGAACGTCAAATTCGTAACGATCCCGCTGATAATGATACCTGGAAAACCAAACCAGCGGCCTAACAATACCCCCAGCACGACAAACGCGATGCCTTCTGCGAAATAAATGAATTTCATGGCGCGGAGTTCCTTGGATAGATAAACCAAGCCCACATGACAGCGGGTGACTGTAATGACAAATATGTAGATCCCCATTAAAAAATCGTTTTCAACGGGCCAAGCCATGCGATCTCCTCCCGTCCATATTATCAGGAAGCTAAAGTTGCACAACGCAACGCCCATTGTCACCCAGATGCTGGCGGCTGCGGTAAGCGCAGTCACATCCCGAAAACGAACCTGCAAACGTTCCTTTTCACCACGCACATACATCTCCGCAAGCGCAGAGGTGGAATAGTTGTAAATCCGGGAGATGAACTGTTGTGCCATCGCGAATGTTTTAGTGGTAAACGTCCACACGGCCGCTGCTCCCAACCCAAGAGCCCAGCCAACAACCACGACTTGGCTTGCAGTGATGAGAACGTTGCCAACCGACACTAAAAAAATATCCATGGCATAGGCAAAAATTTCCTTAAATCGCTCAAGGCTGACTTGTCCCCACTGCCCTTTTGCCGGCAAGAACTTCATTCGCCAGACCGCAGCGATCATCCATGTGTTGACCAATACTGTGCTGGCCACATTACTCCAAACTAGACTATACAACCCCAGTCCCATCTCGAAACCACACCAGATTGTCAGTAAATTCACGCAAAAACCCGCTGACTGTGCATAGTTGACGACATCATACCGTTGGTGTGTTTCCAGAATAACGCCGAACATTCGGAAGGCGAACGAAGCACCAGCCAGAGTGCATTGCCACATCAACAACGACCAAAATAATTCGATTTGCCCACCTGACGCCTCGCTAGTGACCAAGAAGTTTTTCCCAGTTATGCGTACGGCTTCCGGCAATAACCATTGGCTAGCAATTATCCCACATACCAGAATCAAAGCTCCTTGGATAAAACTGACCAAAAATCCTGTCTTCATCATGGATCCGTAATTCGAGGATGTTTTGTCATCCTTGTGATCCATCAGCAGGCGGCCAGCAGAGCCGGACATGCCGAAATCCAAAAGCAGAAAATACCCGGCTACTTGAATAGCCACCGCCCACACTCCTATTTCGTTATTGTCACTGATGTAATGCAGCAACATTCGCCCCTGTATCAGGGTGTAAATGATGTTGGCACCCATCAGGAAATATCCCGAAATTAATGAATGAGTGAACCGTCTCGAGCGTGACATCGTTTAATCAGGGTGTTGGGCAGTGTACAGTAGGTCAACACATTGTTGTGGCGTCTGACGAGTAGTGAGTCATCAGAAAACGCCCAATCAGATTTTGTTACCGGCATTTGGTGGGCAGTGTCGTTCGCAACAAATTTGACAGTGACTCAACTTTTGGAAATGGCGACGATTGTTGAGGGTGGAGGGTTCGCGATTCCAAGCTGAAACGAACGTTCGCTTCCAATTTAGTAACCAGTAAGGCAAATAAGGATTCAAGGCTACTCGGAGGCGTTTCGTCAGTCGGGGGTCATCCAACGTGGACTTGACTTGGCTTAGAGCATGATTTTCCCATCCAGCAACATAATCACTTTGCATAGGAGGTTGGGCAAGGATCGGCGCAATGGCGACGCGTTGCGCCAAGACGGCCAGATACATGGGTTGGGACGAAATCAGATTGTTGCGACCTTTGGCAGCGGCTGGATCGTTGACCTGATAAAAAGTGGCATCGGTTTTCGATGAGTTGTAGAGAACAATTTTGCTAAGGGCAAATCCGTTAGACTCGCTGAAAACTCGGAAAAAAAGTTCTGGGCTGAACTGATAGAAACCGTGCCCCATAAGATTACTGGCGGGTGTGATGGTGAGAAAATAGCCGCCAGGCCGGATTAATTCCAAGCAGTTCCGTAGAGCGGCGGGATAATTGAAAATATGCTCCAGAGTCCCACCATCAAACACGAAATTGTATTGTCCTCGTTGGCTTTCAGGAAAGCGTTCGTTTAGGTCATGAAGCAAGTTTGCGCCTTCAAAATCGCTACGATCCACTGTGGTTATCTCTTTTGCGCCGAGCAGGTGGAAAAATTCGTCTACAAAAAGCTGCCCCATCGGAGGCCGATGAAAACAGCGGCCAATTTCTTTCTGAGTGTTTGAAAATCCAAAGTCACGTAACGCCCGGCGAAACCTAGACGGCGAACATTCAAAACCTTGGTGTCCCAAAGTTAACGTTTTTTCGAAGGAAACACCCAGATTCTTTGCCCATAGCAACATTTTGACTACATTATGTTCGACAGCCATAAAAGTATTGTTTACAGGTCAACGATTGATTCGCAAGCACTGCCGTAACGATCGGGAATAAAACTACAAATCAATATTGACAACTCAGACAAATCCAACGCAGTGATCAATCAGATTTCGCACCAAAGAGCCGGACATCCCGAGATCGAGCATCATAAGATAACCCGTGATCTGAGTCGTGAGTGCCCAAAGACCAAATTCGTTTTTGGTCAGGTAGTGAAGAGCGAGCGGAACTTGTGCGAGCGTGAAAACGACATTCGTGCCCAAGAGCAGATAGCCCGAGACGAGCGAATGGGCGAACCGCTTAAAGCGTGACATGCGTCTTTGACTGCCTTGATGCAGCTTGGTTCAACAATCCGTAATCATTCATCTCGTACATTAGAGCAAGCATTGGCAATGATGTCCTCTTCATCAATTTTTTTTCGTCAAATTTCCCGCGTTGCGCCTGCGTGACCCTTGGTTCAAGTCAACCGCCATTTGATTTTGGGTTGATGTCCTTCAGGAACAAAACCACTCCTGCGACAATAATGCCGACCCATTTCTAAGACTTGGAGCAGTCGGTTGCGGACAAGACAGTGTGCATCTTGAAAGTACCCCCGACTGTCCCGAAGGGACGGAACATGAATAGCCGTGGGCGATAGCCCACGGGACAAAGCAAAAACACATTCGACCCCGAAGGGGTCGCACAATTCTTCGACGTTCCACCGTGGGTTTGCACCCACGGCTATTCATGTCTGGCCGCTTCGCGGCCTGATGTGCGGGGGTGCTTTCAAGATGCACACGACAAGACAATGGCCGTGGGGCGTTTGATCACTCCTTGGTAATCGTCTCGTCGAGGTTCAACAACACGCGCGAGACGACGGTGTAGGCGGCAAGCTGGGTGGGCGTTGCACCTTGCGACATTTTTTCTGGCGCGATGTTCTTGCCCGTGGCGAGTTCGGTGGCGTTCACCCATCCACTGCCGATGTAATCTTTCTGCTTCTCCAGCAACGCGAGGAGTTCTTTGCGCTCGCTGTCGGTCGGCGGACGCGACAACGCGCGGCGGAAAGCGAAGTTGATTTTATCCGCATCGCTCTTGCCGCCTTCGGCCAACGTTTTTCGCGCGAGTGCCTGGGCACATTCCATGAAAGTGGTTTCGTTCAGCGACACGAGCGCTTGCAGAGGTGTGTTGGAACGCCCGCGTCGGACGCAGGAGAAATCCCCATTGGGCGTGTCGAATGTTTGCAGCAACGGATAGGGCACGGAGCGATAGCGGAAAATGTAGAGACTGCGCCGATACTTCTCCGCGCCGGTGTCTTCCTTCCATGTCTTCGGTCCGTAACTGACCGGAGGTTGGAACAAAAATCCCGGCGCAGGCGGGAACACGCTGCGTCCGCCGAGCGCGGGATTTAACAAGCCGCTGCTCGCGAGTGCGATGTCGCGAACGATCTCGCCCTCGACGCGGAAACGCGGCCCGCGTGCGAGCAGGCGATTGTAAGGATCACGCGCATAAAGTTCTGGCGTGACGCGGGAAGATTGGCGGTAAGTGGCGGAGTGTACGATAAGGCGGTGAAGGTGTTTGATGCTCCATGGTTTTGTAGCAGAGGAGAAAGGGAGAAAAGGAGAAGGGGAGACTTCGGCGACGGACGCGCTTTTCCCCTCTGCACCTTTTCTCCCTTTCTCCTTTTCTGGCGTCGAATCAGTTTGAGCCTCCTCAGGTCGGCTGCCACCAGTCGGCTGCATAAACTCACTCGCCAGCCAATCCAACAACTCGGGATGTGATGGCAATTCCGCGCGCGTGCCGAAGTCTTCCGGAGATTCGAGCAAGCCCGTGCCGAAGTAGGATTGCCAGACGCGATTCACGAATGAACGTGCTGTCGTCGG
>CAMCWI010000109.1 GCA_945882065.1 Akkermansia muciniphila | reverse complement strand
CCGCGCTCCGGGCGCGAACCCGGTCACGATACGGTTCGTGCGCAGCTCGATCTGCCGGATGTTTTTGAGAATCTCGCTGGGAATCATGGGCTAAGTTCTCTTTCCAATTCCTTTAGAAACGCAGAATCCTTTTCGTTAATTGGCTTCCAGTATTGTCGCCAATCGCCGGTATTGCCGCTTGGGCTGAAATTTAAAATAACGCCATGGTTTAAGAAATTCAGATTAAAGTTTTGTCCTCGAATAACTTTATTTGGGGCGTAAGTGATGTAGGTGGATTTCCAATGTTTTGAGTTTGTCTTCAACCATTCGTAGATATTCTGTTCTGCTTTTGAAGCTTTAGGAATTGGGATTTGTTCAATCGAAACCTTGTCGGATTGCAAACTGAATGGTGATTTCGCCACGTCGAGATTCAGAGTCTTCTCAAAGGAAGAAGTCGCGCAACCAGTTACTACGAGCATTAAGCAAAGGCTCAATCTAGATTTCATTTTTCTCATCACGGCACGGGCAGTTCATCAAAGATTTTCTGGATGACGGTTTCGCTGGTTTTTTCCTCGGCCTCGGCTTCGTAGGTGATGGCCACGCGGTGACGCAACACGTCCATGCCGATGCTTTTTACGTCCTGCGGCGTGACGTAGCCGCGGCCTTTCAGGAACGCGTAGGCCTTGGCCGCCAGCGTGAGCGCGATGGTCGCGCGCGGCGATGCGCCGAGCTGGATGAAATCCTTCACGGCGATCTTGTAATGGTCCGGGTCGCGCGTGGCGCAGACAAGGTCCACGATGTAATCCTTTACCTTGTCGTCCACGTAAATGTCGTTGATGACTTCTCGCGCTTTCAAAATTTGCGCCGGCGTGACGACCGCATTGCACGTGGGCTGGCCGGAAGTTTTTGCCATTGTCTCCAGAATCTGCCGCTCGTCTGCGCGCGACGGATAGCCGATCTTGAGCTTGAGCATGAAGCGGTCAACCTGCGCTTCGGGCAGCGGATACGTGCCTTCCTGCTCGATGGGATTCTGCGTGGCGAGCACCAGAAACGGTTCGTCGAGCTTGTAGGTCTGGTCGCCGATGGTGACCTGCTTTTCCTGCATCGCTTCCAGCAACGCGCTCTGCACCTTGGCGGGCGCGCGGTTGATTTCGTCGGCGAGGACGAGGTTGGCGAAGACCGGGCCTTTGCGCGTGGTGAAGCCGCCGGATTGTGGATTGTAAATCTGCGTGCCGATGACGTCGGCGGGCAGCATGTCCGGCGTGAATTGCAGGCGCGAGAATTTGACGTGGATGCACGCGGCCATGGATTTCACGGCGAGCGTCTTGGCCAAGCCAGGCACGCCTTCGAGCAGGACGTGGCCGTTGGCGAGCAGACCAATGACGAGCCGTTCGGTCAAATAGCTCTGGCCGACGATGACTTTCCCAAGTTCGTTAAACAGCGGTTGGGTGAAAGCGCTCGCTTCCTTGACCGCTTCGTTAATGGCGTTAATTCCTGTGTTCATTTTCTGTTTTCGATTCTACGGAAAGAATGACAGCGAATCCAGCGAGAGTGTTCAAAGGAACATTTAACCACGAATGACCACTAATGAACACGAATCAAAATGGGCTGAAACGGATAACATAGAAGCACTGGAATTGAGTCGGTATCTCAACTATTCGTGTCAATTTGTGTCCATTCGTCGTTTCACAAATTCACAAGCCAACAATCGCGGGATCGCCGTAAAGCGTGAATGACGAACCTGCGCGGGTGATCCGCACGTCCATGAGTTGGCCGCGATGGCGTTCATTGCCGTCGAATAAGACGAGTTTGCCGCAGGGCGTACGACCCATCATGCGCGCTTCATTCTTTTTACTTGGGCCTTCGACTAGGATTTGCACCTGCCGCCCGACGAATGCGTCGTATCTGCGTTTGGCGACCGCGTTCACGAGTTCGAGGAGACGGGCGTGGCGTGATTCGATGAGTTCTTCTGGCAGTTGATCGGGCATCGCGGCGGCGGGCGTGTCTTTGCGTTGCGAATACTTGAAGAGATAGGCGTTGTCGAACTCCACTTCGCGGCAGAGTGAGAGGGTTTGCTCAAAGTCATCCTCGGTCTCGCCGGGAAAGCCGACGATGACGTCGCTGGTCAATCCGATGCCGGGACGAACTGCGCGGAGTTTGCGGACGATTTCGAGGAAGCGTTCGCGCGTGTAGCCACGATGCATAAGTTTCAACATCCGGTCGCTGCCGCTTTGAACTGGTAGGTGCGCGCTTTCGACGAGCTTGGGCAATCTTCCATAAGCCTCGACGAGATCGTCGCCATAACCTTTCGGATGCGGTGAGGTGAAGCGGATGCGTTCGAGTCCCTCGATCTCGTGAACGGCTTCGATCAACTGAACAAATGCGGATTTATCGTCGCGTTTGGGAATGTCACGTTTACCAAAGCTTGTCACGATTTGGCCCAGCAGCGTGATTTCTCGAACGCCTTGCGAGACGAGTTGGCGACATTCTGCCACGATCTCGGCGATGCTGCGGCTACGTTCTTCACCACGCGTGTAGGGCACGATGCAGAACGTGCAGTATTGATTGCAGCCCTGCATGATGCTGACGAACGCGGCCACGGATTTATCCTTGGCGTTGCCGTTGAGCAGATGTTCCTTGATCGTGCCTTCGCTGCCTTGTTCCTCTGCGGTATCAACGATCTTGTCGCGTTTACCTTGGAGAATTTCGTCGAGGTATTCGGCTGCGCGATGAAACTTCTGCGTGCCGAGAACGAGGTCAACGTCCGGCAGACGATCAATCAATTCCTTGCCGCGACTTTGCGCCATGCAACCCATGAAGCCGAGGACGACGTTGGGTCTGCTCTTGCGGAGCGCGCCCGCGATGTTCTCCATCCTGTTGATGGCTTTCTGCTCGGCGTTGTCGCGCACGCTGCAAGTGTTGAGCAACACCACATCTGCGACGTGCTCGGTCAGGGCGAGAGTATAGCCCTTGGCGACGAGTTGGGCGGCGACGGCTTCGCTGTCGCGCTCGTTCATCTGACAACCGTAAGTTTTGATATAGACGCTCGGCATGGATCGAGAGCGCTAAGGATAAGGGCAAATGCCGCGTTGAAAAGAGTGAAAAGAATCTTGAAACAAATAAGTGGGTTGCCGGGTTGTTAAGGTGAAACGATGAAAACAGTCGCATCAAAAGTGAATCCGACGTTCAAAATTTCCCAGCCATTCCCGGGGTGGCCGGTGGTCGCCGCCGTCAGGGTGGATGTTTCACCCGCCGCTGCCAGACCGATGAAACTTGTCGTCACTCAGGTGGATTTCGAGATTCCAACCCCCACCCATCATGCAACCGCTTTGCCAACCGCGCGCCTTTGTTGTTAAGCTATGCCCTGGACGAGTGGCATCCGCCCATGACCGACGCGCAACACTTCGAAGCGTTCCTGCACAATTATCAGAACGTGGTATTTAGCACCGCCATGCGCCTGACTGCCAACCAATCCGAAGCTGAAGACATCACGCAGGAAGTTTTCCTGCGCGCCTACGAACGCTTCGCGGAATTGCGCGACAGTTCGAGCGTCGGCTGATGGTTGAAAACCGTGGCCACGAATCTCAGCCTGAATCATCTCGCTCGCTATCGCTCGCGTTGGAGTTTCTTTTCAGACCTCCTTCGCAGTTCTGATGAAGGTGATGATGTTGAATTGGAATTTCCCGCTGCTGACGACACGCATGAAACCCTCGCGGCCAGCGAACGTTGGGAACTTGTTGAGCAAGCGTTGCAAAGTCTGCCAACGCCACAGCGCGTGCCGCCGGTGCTGCATCACTTTGAAGGTCTGCGTTACGAGGAGATCGCCGAAAAACTTGGCGTATCCATCGGCAAAGTGAAGATGGATATTTTTCGCGGGCGCGAGGCGTTGCGCCGAAAGTTGCACCTCAAACTGAAGGAGTCGGAGTTGGACAATCTGTGAACTGCGTATGAATCCCCAATACAAAAAGCAACTTGAAGCCAGCGTGCGGCGTGAATTGGAGGCGCTGGGTGAATTGCCCGCGCCGCCCACGCTCGCGAATCGGATCATGCAAGTCATCGAGCAACGCTCGGCTGCGCCGTGGTATCGGCGGGCGTGGCCGACGTGGTCGTTGACATTACGCGCGGCGTCGCTGGCGGTGCTGCTCGGAGTGTTTGTTGGATTGTGTTATGGCGCGTGGGAACTGGATCGAGCCGCTGTCGAGCAATCATTGAGCGACGGATGGTTCGCCGATGTGGGCGCGCTTTGGAGGACCGCTGGTGTGCTGGTGAATGTGGCCTGCACGTTGATCAGTCGGAGGGGAACAGGAGTCATCGCCACCGGCCTGGCTTTGATGTTTGTCACGTGTGTGGCCTGCATCGGTCTTGGCTCGGCGTGCGTCCGCTTGGCGAATGCGGCCTGCGATAAACAAAATTAAATCATGAAACGAACAACCAAAAATTGGATCAGCATCTTTCTTGTGGCGGGAATCATTTGCGCGCAACCGCAATTGCTCCCGGCGCAATCGAACGATCTGGAAAACATCGTCGGGCAACCGTCGCCTGCTCAAGCGAGCGTGACAAACAGTGTTGCTGAAATTGCTGGCGAGTCGGTTGGCGACACAAACCATTCGAGCACGCTGGATACAAAGCAATGGACGCAAAATCGGCGCGGTCCCGTTGTTTCATTTCTAGGTGATGTCGAACTCAGCGCGGGGCAGGCGGCGGAAGCTGTCGTGGCGATTGGTGGTTCAGCCAAGGCTGGCGGCAAAGTAGAGGACGCTGTCGTCGCCATCGGTGGTGACGCAAATGCCGCTGCCGACGTGGGCGATGCCGTGGTGGCGGTTGGTGGCAACGCCACAGCACATGGCAAAGTTGGGGATGCTGTGGTCGCCGTCGCTGGAGACGCAGAAGCAAATGGCGAAGTCGGCGATGCCGTCGTCGCGGTTTTTGGCAACGTAAAAATTGGCACAAACGCTATCATCAATGGAGATGTCGTGGCAGTCGGTGGCAAAGTAGAAGTTGCCGAAGGCGCGCAGATCAATGGCAAGATTGTTGAAGTCAGCGCGGCGCAATATCCGATTTTGGCACCGCTGAAAGGCGCTGCTGATTGGCTTAGGCATTGTCTGTTGAAGTTCCGATTGCTCGCGCCGCAAGCGGGTTGGTATTGGATCGTCGTTGGTGTTTTCCTTCTGTTCTACATGTTGATCGCCGTGGCCATCCCGCGCCCTGTTGCCGCGTGTGTTCGCGAACTCACTCAACGTCCGGCGACGACATTCCTGATGGGATTGCTGACGAAGTTATTGTTGCCGCTCGTGTTCGTGGTGCTGGCAATGACTGGCGTCGGCGTGGTGGTGGTCCCGATTATTATGGCCGCAGTGTTCGTCGGAGGCATGGTTGGTAAAGTCGCTCTGTTTGAATACATCGGCGGGACAATCTTCCGCGCATTTGGCGTCACTGTAGCCCGGCCCGTATTGGCTCTGCTGGTGGGTTTTGTTTTGATCACGTTGTTCTACATGATTCCGATAATCAGTCTGTTGATCTACTCCTTGCTCGGTCTTTGGGCGATTGGTGTTGTGGTGACATCAACCTTTAGCAGCGTGCGCAGGGAAACTCCGCTGCGAACACCGCCGACATTTTCGCCAACGGGCACGCCCCCGCCCGGCGCGATGGAAAGTGCGCCGATGCCAGCGACGAACTTCACCACGTCCGCTGCAACGGATGCGCCAAGCAACTTCGCAGCAAATCAACCGACCATGGCGTCGCCGCCAGTTGCCGCAAACATGCCGGAAGCATTTTCACTTCAACGGGCAAATTTCTGGGAGCGGATTGCTGCTGCGTTTCTGGATGTGATCATCGTCGGCACTCTCAGCGCGTTTGTGGGAGGGTTACCATTGGGCATTTTGGTGGCGTTGGCTTATTTCGCAGGCATGTGGGCGTGGAAGGGCACAACGATCGGTGGCACGGTGCTAAACTTAAAAGTAGTGCGGCTCGACGGCAAACCGTTGACGTTTGTTGTAGCAGTTGTGCGTGGACTCGTATCGGTGCTTTCCGTCATCGTGTTTTTCCTCGGATTTTTCTGGATGATCTGGGATGTCGAGAAACAAACATGGCATGACAAGATTGCCGGTACGGTTGTCGTCCGTGTGCCGCGCGGGATGCCGCTGGTGTGTTTGTGAAACGGAAGTAGCAGCGAAGGTTGCTCTCGGTGAGGAGGGCGGCACTTGACCTCCGTATATTCTTCTCCGCGCAGGCGCGCTCCGCTAGTTTCCGTACCAGGCTATGAGGCGAAGCAAACCGGAGACTCTTTCTGTGATGCGGCCATACCTGAACAAAGACTTGCTCTCGGCCATCCAAGGCTGCGCTTCATGGCAGGACATCCAACAGTCATGGCGACACTTGCCCGAAAAGCAGAATGGCGATCTCTTCGAAGCTCTGGTGAAAGCCTACCTGCTTCTGGATCCCGAATACGCCAGCAAACTCAAGCACGTCTGGCTTTATCGTGAAGTGCCACAGGCCGTCGCGAAGAAACTCCAACTGCCCTCCACCGATCAGGGGATTGATCTCATCACTGAAACCAACGACGGCGAGTTCTGGGCCGTCCAGTGCAAATACCGCCAGGAAGCAGATCAATCTCTGACATGGCGCGAGATTTCAACCTTCACGGGCCTCGCTTTTGGCGTCTGTCGCGGAATCTCGTTTGGGATTATCTGCTCCACCACCGAACGCATCACGCATGTGCTCAAGAAACAGGAGCGCATCGGATTCTGCGCGCTGGATGTCTGGCAGGGACTTGATGCTGATTTCTTTGCACGGTTACGCACACATCTCGCGAGCAAACCTGTATCTCTAAAACCCGCAAAGCCCCGCCCGCACCAGGAGGGCGCGTGAAGGACGGTCACCACCACTACGTCATCAAGCGGGCGAAGCGCGGCAAACTCATCATGCCGTGCGGCAGCGGCAAAAGTCTCACCGCGTATTGGATTGCCGACAAACTCGACGCCCACCGCATCGTCATAGCGGTTCCGAGCCTTGCGCTCATCCGACGGACGCTCAAGGTCTGGCTGCGCGAGACGATGGCCAATCGTCAGGCCGTGGAATGGATTTGCGTGTGCAGCGATGAATCCGCCGGCCGCATCGAGCGCGACGACGTCACCGTATTGCGGCAGGACCTCGGCGTGCCGTGCCTCACCGATGCGGACGACATTGCCGCGTGGCTGAAACGGAAACACTCCGGACTCACCGTCGTCTTCACCACTTACCAAAGCGGCGAGGCTCTCTCCAAAGCCGCGCGCGCCGCCAGATTCCGCTTTGACCTCGGCATCATGGACGAGGCGCACAAGACCGTTGGCGACAGCGACAAGCTGTTCTCCCATCTCTTGCACGACAAGAATCTGCCCATCCGCCGCCGCATCTTCATGACCGCCACCGAGCGGCGTTATGCCGGGCAAAGCGACACCGTGTTGAGCATGGAGAATCCCGCCATCTACGGCGAAACCTTCCATCTGCTCTCGTTCAAGCGCGCACTGGAGTATCCCCCGCCCATCCTCAGCGATTACAAGATCATCAGCATCGCCGTCTCGCGGGATGAAATCGCGGAGTTGATCCGCGAGAACGTCTTTGTGAAGCCGGACCAAGGCCGGTGGAACACGGAGATTGAAGCCGACATGCTGGCATCACTCGTCGCGCTGCGGAAGGCGATGACGAAATATCCCATCCGTCATGCGGTGTCGTTTCACGGCAGCATCCAGCGCGCGGAACTGTTCAAGATTCACAACGACGCCTTCACTCAAGCGTTCCCGGACTATGGCAGCCTTGTGCCCGTCCTCGGGCACAGCGACATTTGCGAGCGAAGTTGGCATAAGCCAGCGTGCGCTCGTGTCGTGGATAGAATTGCTGTGGTCGAGGACGGCCACGCTCCGGGCTATAATGCAGATTTCCAGCGCCCCACTGCGTCGCGGATTTGCTCCGCAGCATTCAATTCCTGTTTCACAAATTTAGGCGTAAACCACGGGTAAGTTCCAATGAGATCGGGCGTCACTAGGATTTTTCCGTCGCAATCTGGCCCAGAGCCGATGCCGATGGTTGCGAAGGGAAATCTTTCTGTAATCTCCTTGGCTACGGCTGGCGTGACTAATTCCAGAACCACAGCAAATGCTCCAGCCTCCGCCAGAGCCGCTGCGTCATCGAGAAGCTTGGCGTGCCCCGCGTCATCGCGACCTTTGATGCGATACTTGCCGCCTTCTTCGAGAATGTGCTGCGGCAACATGCCAATGTGACCGACGAACGGAATCCCAGCGGCGATGATGGCGCGAACTTGTGGGAGAATTTCCCGTCCGCCCTCGGCTTTCACGTATTCCGCCCCAGCCGCAACGAGTCGTTGCGCGTTCGCCAATGCTTGCTCCGGCGTGTCATAGGCGTGGAATGGGAGATCAGCGCCGATTAACGCGTGTGGCTTCGCACGCGTGGCGGCGCGGGTGTGATGTTCCATCTCAGCCATCGTCACATGTGTGGTATTCGGATAACCGAGCACAACCATGCCGAGTGAATCTCCGACGAGCAACAGCGGCACGCCACATTCGTCCAGCAACTTCGCCGTGGGAAAATCATACGCCGTGAGCGCGGCGATCTTCTCGCGGCGCGCTTTCATGGCGCGGATGTCAGCGGGAGTGATTTTGGGAGAATTCATTTCAGCCACGGATGGACAGGGATGGACACGGATGAAACCAAGTTATGAAGGTAGGGCGCGTCACTCCGTGCGCGCCGTCGTTGCCAGACACCAGCCCGGCGCGTACGGAGTGTCGCGCCCTACCAGCAGTTTCTAATTCGGTCGTATCTGTGTTCAATCCGTGTTTCATCTGTGGCTAAAACTTTTCAGCAATTCCTCAACGCTGGCCGTGGCGGTGCCGACTTTGCCAACGACGATGCCAGCAGCGTGATTTGAAATGATCGCAGCCTCGACCGGCGAAGCTCCGGCAGCGATGGCGAGTGTGAACGTGGCGATGACCGTGTCGCCCGCGCCGGAAACATCGAAGACTTCTTGCGCCAGCGTAGGAATATGGAACGGCTTCTGACCGCGCTGACAAAGCAACATACCAAGTTCTCCGAGTGTAATGAGCAGCACCGCAGGGCGAATCTCATTCAGCAATCGCTCTGCTGCCGCCATGAGATTTTTGTCGGCGAGGGGATTCACGTTCCGCGTGTCATCCGGCAGATTCGCCAGTTCAAATGTCTCTTTACGGTTTGGCGTGATGAGCGAGAGGCCGCCGAGATTTAGATGATGCACCGGTTTGGGATCGAGACTCAGCCACACGCCGCAGTCGTGACAAAGTGTTTTGATTTCATTCAACAACGGCTGTGTGACGACGCCCTTGCCGTAATCTCCGACGATGACCGCGTTGGCTTTGGGGATTTCTTTTTTCAGGAGCGCAAGCAATCGGCGCGTGAGCGGCGCGTCCAGATTCTCCCTAGATTCACGATCAATGCGGACGACTTGCTGTTGATGCGCCACGATGCGCGTCTTCTTGATCGTGGGTCGCGACGCGCTGACTACAAGTCCGCGACAGCCGATGCCTTGTTCCTTTAAAATTGTCGCCAGTTGTCCAGCAGCGTCGTCGCGTCCAACGGCGCCGAAAATCTCTGCAGACAACTTCATCGCCGCGAGATTGCGCGCCACGTTCGCCGCGCCACCAGGCATGAAGCTCTCGCGTTGAAAATCTACTACAGGCACGGGCGCTTCCGGTGAAATCCGCGCCACGCTACCCCAGATGAAATGATCCAGCATCACGTCGCCGACGACGAGGACGCGGGATTTGGCGGCAGTGGCGAGCAACTTTTTAACACGCGCGATGGAAAGTTTGTTTCGATTCATGAGATGAAATCAGTCGAGGAATCCCGTCAACGGACTCGTCGCGCTGGCGATCTGTGATTGTGCGCCGAGACCGGATTCATACGCGGCGCGTCCGGCTTCCACGGCCATCTTGAACGCGATGGCCATGCGATTTGGATCGGTGGCGATGGCGATGGCGGTGTTCACCAGCACGGCGTCTGCGCCGAGTTCCATCGCCTCTGCAGCGTGACTTGGCGCGCCGATACCTGCGTCCACAACGACTGGCACAGTGGCTTGCTCGATGATGATGCGGATTTGGTCGCGCGTCTGAATACCGCGATTCGAGCCGATGGGCGAGCCGAGCGGCATCACCGTCGCGCAACCGACTTCCTGCAAACGCTTCGCCAGCACCGGATCAGCGTTGATGTAGGGCAGCACGGTGAAACCTTCCTTCACGAGAATCTCTGCCGCCTTGAACGTTTCAATCGGATCGGGCAACAGGTAGCGCGGGTCGGGATGGATTTCGAGCTTCACCCATTTCGGCAATCCAGCCGCGACGGCGAGACGCGCGAGACGCACGGCTTCTTCGGCATTCATCGCGCCGCTGGTGTTGGGCAACAATAGATATTTTTTGCCGTCAACGAATTCGAGGATATTCGCGAACGGATCCTTCTTGCCGGACAAATCTGCGCGTCGCAACGCTACAGTGACCATCTCCGTGCCGCTGGCGGCGAGGGCATCGCGCATGGCTTCGGGCGCGGGGAACTTTCCCGTGCCGAGAATGAGGCGCGACGAGAAAGTTCTTCCAGCGATGACCAGCGGTTTGTTGTTCAACGACATCGGCGATACTCTAGCCCGTGGCGGTGACTGTTGTCGAGAAACGAGCGGGGCAGGGCGGTAATTCCGCTCACCCCGCCAATGCTTCCAACGCCGCCTGCGCCTGAGCGAGTTTTTCCTGCCAATCGGCGAGTCGTTGCTGATGTTCCTGCAAGACTGTCGCCGGAACTTTCTGGGTGAATGCTGGGTTCGCCAGCTTTTGTTCCACCTTGGTCTTCTCGGCCAGATATTCTTCCACCTTCTTGGTAAGGCGTAGTTTTTCCGCTTCCACATCTATCAAACCATCCAGCGGTAGGAATAATTCTCCCATCGGCGTGTGCGCGGTGGGTGTACCTTTCTTAGCAGCGTAATCGGCGTTGATCTCCAGCGCTTCGGCATTGAGCAGAATCTTGATGACCTCGACATCGTGTGGGAGCATTTCGCGATTCGGCTTGAGCACGAACGTCACTTTCTTACCTGCCTGAATGTTTCCGACGCGACGCAAGTTGCGCCCTTGCGTGACGACTTCGTATTTCTGCGCGGCAAATTCCAGATAACAATCGTCGAGGCCATACTCATCGCGGAAGTTTCCTTCGAACGCCTTGGGCCACGGCGCGGTCATGATGGTTTTGCCGCCTTGATCTTCCGGCATGTCGGTGGCGTAACCCATCCCGTGCCACAGTTCCTCCGTGATGAACGGCAGGAACGGATGGAACAACCGGATCGTGTGGCTCAACACGAAATCAATCACCGCGAGCGTGTTGGCTTTGCGCGCTTCGTCGGTGCCATAGAACACCGCCTTGCTCGCCTCGACGTACCAATCACAATACTCATTCCAAAAGAAACGATACAAAGCCTGCGCTGCTACGCTGAAGTTATACATGTTCAACGCCTCGGTGATCTCGTGGATCGCTTCGTTGAGCTTGAGCAGAATCCACTTATCGTCGGTCGTCAACAGACTGGAATTGATCTCCCCTTGAATGGGGAAGTCGGCACTGCCGACCATCTGGCGGAAGCGACACGCGTTCCACAGCTTGTTGCAGAAGTTGCGGCCCAGCTCGACGTCCTTCTCGTCGAACAACACGTCCTGACCGAGCGGCGCACTGCGCATCGTGCCGAAGCGGAGCGCGTCCGCGCCGTATTGGGCGATGAGCACGAGCGGATCGGGCGAATTGCCGAGCGTCTT
>CAMCWI010000108.1 GCA_945882065.1 Akkermansia muciniphila | reverse complement strand
CTCCACCTGCTACTCGCCTACGAACTCGAACGCACCGAACGCAACGGCAAAACTGTTTTCACACCCACGCACTGGAAACTCATCACGCTGCAAGATCTCGAAGTAGATTTGAAATTCGAATTCAACCAAAGCAATCGCGGCCTCTACGGGAAGGAGGCAAGCAAGGCGTTGCTGGGTGAAAGCGATAGCAAATAGCCAACCCACTCCCTGCTTGAAAGCGGTGCTAAAGCCACACGCAGTCCAGACACTCCGCGACCGCTTCCGTATTCAAACCTCGCGAAGCGTCTGGACTGCGGCGCGTTCACCGCCGCTTTGCAGTCAACGCTGCCTATACAGATCGCCTGACTCAGTCACAGCATTTCAAAACTCTACGGCAGCAGTTGTTCCTGCAAAAATTGGATCGTGCTTATGAACTGGAAGTCCGCGTTCTTCTTCTTCTGAAACCCGTGCCCTTCGTCCTTCGCCATCAGATACCACGCCGCGCCGCCTTGATCGCGCACGGCCTTCACCATCTGCTCGGCTTCCGTCACCGGCACGCGCGGATCATTCTTACCCTGCACAACAAACAACGGCTTCCTGATTTTTTCAACATTCGTCAGCGGAGAAATTTGTTGCAGAAACTCCGCCATCGCTGGGTCACGTTCGTCGCCGTATTCCACGCGACGCAGATCGCGCCTGTAATCCTGCGTGTTTTTCAGAAACGTGATGAAGCTCGAAATGCCCACCACATCCACGCCACACCGCAGGCGATCACTGAAATGCGTCAGACACGCCAGCGTCATGTAACCACCGTAACTCCCGCCCATCACCGCCACGCGATCTCCATCCAGCGCGGCATCCTTGGCAATCCAATCCAGAAACGCGCCGATGTCTTTCACGGAATCCTCGCGCTTGAATCCGTTGTCGAGTGTGAGAAATGTTTTCCCGAAACCCGCCGAGCCGCGCACGTTCGGATAAAACACCGCCACGCCCAGTTCGCTCATATAATAATTGTTCCGCGCTTGAAATATCGGACGCGATTGCGATTCCGGCCCGCCGTGGATGTTGACGATGACCGGTCGCTTGCCGGGAAATTGTTTCGAATCGGGCCGATAGAGAAAGCCCGAGATTTGCAGTCCATCGAAGCTTTTGATGCGAACGAGTTCCGGCTCGACGAAGCGCGAGGTGTTCAACCCACCCGTCTCGCTTTCCGTCCAGCGTTCGAGCTTCGCGGTCTTGATGTCGTAGGAATACGCATCCGCCGGCGAGCGTGCCGAGGTGAAGTTGAACGCCAGATCACGACCGTTCTCGTGCCACGTCACACCGGACGGAATGCCCGCAGGCAGTTCGGGCGCGCGAAGTTTCTTGCCAGTCCGCGCGTCCCGCAAATGCAAGCGCCCCAACCCCTCCTCGTTGGTGACAAACGCGATCGTCTTCCCGTCCGGCGAGAGATCAAACTCTGCCACGTCCCACGGAATATCTGCTGTCAACACCTGCACCGTGCGCGTTTTCAAATCCATCCGAGTGAGCCGGTGAAATTCTGATCCCGCGTCGCTTGTCAGGAAAATGGATTTGTCATCCTTCGCAAACAACGCGCCGGAATACGCCACCGACGCCGCAGCATCCGGCGTGAGCAATTCCTTCGCGCCGGTCTTTGCGTCCACCAGATACACGCGGCTCTGATTGATCGAAACGTATTCGTTGATCAGCAGCTTTGTTTCATCATGCGACCAATCCGACACACTCCAACCGCCGCCGGACAATTCGCACAGCAGTTTGTCGGTTGTCGGATTCGCCGGGTTCATCACATAAATATCCGTATCAAGACCCGTGCGACGCGTCGAGGTGTAGGCGAACTTTTCCCCACTCCTCGCGAAACGTCCGCTGCCGTTGCGCGACTTCCCATCCGTAAGTAACGTGATCCGCCCCGTGCCAGTATCGAGCCGGTAGTATTGATAGAATTCCCCGCCGCCGGAATCTTGCGCGAACAATATGTAGTTGCCATAACTCGGCTGCCATGAGCCGCTGCCAACGGGTTCGGGAGTGAAGGTCAATTGTCGCCGCGCACCACCGGGCATCCGCACCTCGTGCATCTGCACCGAATCCGCAAAGCGCGTGGCGATCAACATCTCGCGCCGCTTCGGATGCCAGCCGCTGAAACTCGCCGCGCGAAACTCAAGATAGCGACTCGCCTCCGCTTTCAGCTCCTTCGAGACGGCAGGCACGCCATCAGCGACAAGGTTCTCCGCAACTTCAGCGCGGGCGATTGAGGCAATGCAAACGACTAACGGGAGCAGGGTGTGAATCAGTTTCATTCGTCATTCGAGTGTTGTTGTTTTCAACACCGTGATTTTTCATTCGAACTAATTTACGCCAACTCCGCCCGCACCGTCTCCAGCAACGTCATCGTAGCGCGGATACCTTCGTATTCGCCCAAGACGCTGCCTTCGTATTCAATCCCCACGAACCCACGGTAGCCCGCATCCTTCACGATCTTCAACATGCGCCGATAGTCCGTGTTCTTCTCGTTGCCGGCGTCATCGAAATCATGTGACTTCGCGCTGACACCCTTGGCAAACGGCATCAATTCCGTCGTGCCTTGATAGCGGTCGTATTGCTCGTTCTTCGCGCGATCAATGTAGAAATTTCCAAAATCCGGCAGCGTGCCCACATTGGGCTTTTTCACCAACCGCATGACTCCCGCCAACCACGCGCCGTTCGATGACAGCCCGCCGTGATTTTCCACAATCGCGTTCAAGCCGAGCGTTGCGCAATACTCGCCCAGCTTCGCCAGCCCGTCCGCCGCACGCTTCTGTTGCTCCTCGAAACTGCCCGCGTTGCCCGTCGCTGCATTCACGCGAATGCTGTGGCAGCCCAAAAACTTCGCCGCATCCGCCCACTTGTGATGATTCTGCACCGCCTGCTCGCGTTTCTCAGTTGAGGGATCGCCCAGATTCCCTTCGCTATCGCACATGATGAGCAGACTCTTCACGCCCTCTCCGTCGCAAATCCCCTTGAGTTGCTTCAAGTAGGCTTCGTCGCGGGCCTTATCCATGAAGAACTGATTCACATATTCGATCGCGGTGATGCCGAAGTCCTGTCGCGCCACTTTGGGAAAATCCAAGTTGGTCATGGTCTTCGCATTTCGGATCGTTCGATTCAGCGACCACTCGGCGAGCGAAATTTCAAACCACGGCCCGGCGCAACATTTCTTGGCGGTGGCACAACCCGTGACTGAAGCGATAGAAATTCCGGCAGCAAAAGCTCCGGTCGTTTGGATAAATTGGCGACGATTCATGCCGGGAGAATGAGCGGCGTAATTCCGCAGGTCAACCGTGTTTCAAAACATATTTGCGACTAGTTGGTGCGCTATGTACGCATCAGTGCCTGCGAGATTGGATCCTTGCTCAACGAAGGGCAAGGGTCAGCGTTTCCATTGAAGTTGGAATTCCAATTCCTCGCAGCCTCCTTCGCGTTCGTGCTCGATATTGAAGTTCGCGTCGGCAGGGATGTTCAACCGCTCCCCCGCCACTTGGATGTTGAATGCCTTGCCTTTCTCCAACGCATCGGCCAGCCGGCGCAGTTTGGCAACGAAGTCTTTCCTCGGATAGACCTTCTCGAGGTCACGACTCTTTTGGGTTACAGGTTTATTCATGGATCGTCTGGGGTGGTTGGGGTTTGACAGGCCGTTTCAATTACTCAAAGGCTCAAGTCGGGAGGGACGCAATCTCCGCCAAGCCCAGAGACCCAGAGCTCCGGTCAAAACTAGCATGCCCGCCAGCCCGACTGCCGCGCGCTCCAGCCAGTCGCCTGCCGGTTCTTCGCGAAAGGAAAAACGCGGTAGCCGCTCATAGTCGGCCATGGTCAGCGGTTCACGGCGATGAATCTTGGGAGTGTAAAAGTCGGCGACCGTTTGCTTGAAGGCGTTGACCTGTTCGCGGAAGGCGCGATACCGCCAGTAGCCGGTGCCAGCCAGGTCGGTCAATGCTTCATGTGCGGCAATCGCTGGAGAGACGAAACGCCAACGACCCACGGCAGTCTGTTGTTGCGCGAGTTGCGCGTCGAACTTTTGCCGCACCGGCTCGACGGCTCGGCCGACTTCGCCTTGCACCGTCAGATGTTGCGCGGCGAAATCCGCCTGCTGTCCAGGCGGCGCGAGTTCGGGATGATCCCGATAGAACGAGTTGAGCAAATCGCCGCCGCGTTTCTCCGCTTCGCCCGAAGCCTTGCGTCCGGCAGCCACCAATTCGGGACGCGACGGCGTGGGATAGAGTGTTTCGACGGACACGTTCAACAACGTTGGCGCGACCAACACCAGCAAGACCCACGCAGCACCCAGCGACGTCGCCGCGCTGGCGGCGCTGCGGGCGACGACGTTGACCGCCACGGCCAGTGCGACCCAGAATAATCCGTAGGCGAGAACCACCGCGAGCGCGAGCGTCAGGCGCAGAGTCGTTCCGCCCGGACTGCCGAACATTCCCGCCACAAGCGTCGCCAGCGCAGCGAGCGCCAAGATCGGCAGTGCGCGAGCCAGAGCACGACGCAGCAGCCATTGCATCGGCGCGACGCCTTGGGCTAGTGCCAGACGTAGCGTGCCGGATTCACGATCTCCCGCCATGAGATCGTAAACCATCGCGAGGAGAAACAGCGGGAAAAGCCACACCAACACGAACGCGAAGTCGAATCGCCCGGCCAGCAGGTGCGAGGGATTCTCCAATTCAGAGCGGGTGTCAGCAGGCGCGGCAAGTTTCCAGAGCACGACGGACTCGTGGCCCGGCGACAGATCGGACTGGCCGGTAGCCAGCAAAGGCAACGGTGCCGGCGGCAGCACGGCCATCGTACCTTGTCCGGCAACTGCCTTCGGGTCCAGGGACTGCCGGCCCAGGTATTCGCGGAGTTGTGCGTGGAAACTTTCCTTATCTTTCGAGATGGCGACGGCGATTTCGCGTTGTTGCCCGGCGAGGCGTCCGCCATTCCAGAGGCCGTAGCCGAGCGCAGCGGCAAAGAGCACCAGCATTACCCAGGCAACGCGTTCCCGCGCGAGCAACCGGAGTTCGAGTTTGAAGAGGTGCGACGTCATGATCAATTTGGCTTCAGTCGCGGCGCGACGACCAGCAACGCGATCCAGGCGACAACGGCCCAGAGCAACAGCACCACCAATCCAGGCGTGGCGGCGCGCAGGGCGTGAGCGGAGGGCGGCGGCTCATAGCGGAAGGCGGGGAGTTTCTCCCAAAGCGAAGGATCGGCTACACCACCGTGGTGACCGCCGGAAGTGTTGTTCATCATGTCTTCGTTGAGCACGCGCACGAAATCACGACGATGTTCCTCAGCGGCAACGGAAAAATGCCGGTGATGAGTAAAGTCGGTCCCCGCCAGTGCCATCGATGCGGATCGAAGACCCAGCAACGGCGCGACGAGTCCGGCCCATGTCACTGTAAGGTCTTGCGCTTCGAGTCGGTCCCAGAGCTTGCCGTAATGATGATCGAAAACTTCGCCCGCCATGCGTTCGCTCTCCAGCATGACGAGACCGTTGAAATTGAACGGCAGTTCCTCGATGCGCGTCTTGCCATGCTTCTTCAACGTCTCTTGAGCGAAGGTCTGCAAACGTTGGTTGCGCGGATTGTGGCCATCCAGCCCCTCTTGCACGGCCTGGTTCATGGCGGCTTCAAACTCGACCAGCTTGGGCGTGGGCAGAATGTGTTGCACCAGATCCGCAGCGAGACGCGGAGCGAGCACGGCATTGGCCGCCCAACTAACAAGCAACACGGCCAATGCGGCTCGCGCGGTGGATGCCATCGCCGACACCGCGAGGCACACCGCAAGAATCGCCGCGAGATAAAGTACGTAAGCTCCGCCCATCCACGCAAAGCGCACCCAACTGCCACCCCCTTCGGCGTCGGGAAGTGTTGCCAGCGCCGCCGCGCCGAGCAAGGCGACGGGCAATAACAGTGTCGCGAGCGCAGCCCCGAGGCCGAGTGCTTTGCCGAGTACGAGATCGCGCGGACGCACGCCAAGACTCAACACCTGACGCAGCGTGCCACGTTCGCGTTCGCCAGCGAGCGCACCAAAAGTGAGCAGCAAAATCACGAGCGGCGCGAGCAGTTGCAGCCCAGCAGCGGCGGTCAGTTCGCCAAACCGACGCATCGCGGTGGCGTCCTGCGCGGGCAGGAACGCTGCCTGATTCTGCCGGTGCGCTTCGAGGAACACCGTCGTGCCGACGAAGGGTTCGATGCCACGATCGAACACAGCCAGGGGCGCGAGCGGTTTGAAAACGTAGACGCCGAAATGCCCAGCGGAGTGGGAATTCTTCACGCCTTGATTGAGCCAGTTTTCCCGTTCCATGACGGCAGCGGCGGCGCGCTCGCTGCGGGTGCGTTCGACCTGTTGCCACGCCATGAGCAGCGCCACGCCAAGCAACGCGAGAACAACCACAGCGGCGATGCGGAACCGGCCATCGCGCCAAGCATCGAGAAATTCCTTGCGGGCAATGGCTGCAATCATGCGCGGAGATGTTTCAGATAAAGTTTTTCCAGATCAACGTGCTTGATGTCGTTGGTGGCGTAGTCGCCGGCCAGTTTGCCATCGAGCAAAATGCCGATGCGGGTGGCATCCTCGCGAGCGCGAAACAAATCGTGCGTGGCCATGAGGACCGCGACGCCCTGCCCGGCAAGTTTGCGCAGAAGCAATGAGAACTCGTGCGATGCGGCGGGATCGAGTCCAGAGGTGGGTTCGTCCAACAACAGGGCCTTGGCTTCGGTGGCCAGGGCGAGGGCGATGCCGACTTTCTGGCGCATGCCTTTGGAGTAAGTGCCGACGCGGCGGTCAGCGGCTTCGGCGGGCAGGCCGGCGCGTTTGAGCAACGCGAGCAATTCTTCGCGCGTGTGGCGACGTCCGCCCAGCGTGCTGAAGTAGTCGAGGTTCTCCACACCGGTGAAACGCGGGTAGAGCATGACCTGCTCGGGGATGTAGGCGATCTGCCGCCGCGCGGCGATGGGATCGGTGGCGACGCTGGCGCCGTTGACGCGCGCCTCGCCCGCGTCGGGCGTGAGAAAGCCGAGGAGCAGATTGATCGTAGTGGTCTTGCCCGCGCCGTTCGGTCCGAGCAGGGCGAAGACTTCGCCCGGCTTGATGAGCAAGTTCAGATCGTTAACGGCGACATGGCCGTTGAAGCGTTTGGTGAGTTTCAGCGTTTCAAGCATGATTATCGAAGTGTGAAATAAAGAAATGACCGGAGAACTCAATCACGTCGTCGTCCGCCAGTCAGCAGCGGGAGCAAGTACCACAGGAAATAAATCAATGAGGAAATGAACGCGGCCACGTACGTCCATCCGGCCGCGTTTAATACCTGATTGACTGCGGCCCGTTCCGCGCCAGCCTGAATGAAGCCCATCTGCGCAAGGATCGCTTTGGCGCGGCGCGAGGCGTCGAATTCCACGGGCAGCGTGACGAGATTGAACAGCATCAGGATGCCCCAGCAAACGGCCATGATGAGCAGGCCGACTCTGGGTGCGATCAGCCCGGTGAACATGCCGAGCAGGGGAATCCACATCACGAGTTGGCTGGCAAAACTGGTGACGCTCACCGCCGCCATGCGCATTTCGAGTGGCGCGTAAGCCAGCTTGTGCTGGATCGCGTGACCACATTCGTGCGCCGCCACACCGAGTGCTGCGGCAGACGTGCCGTGATAATTGGCCGACGAAAGCACCATGCGTTTGCGTTTGGGGTCATAATGATCGCCCAGCAATTCATCATGCTCGACGATGGTGACGTTGGTGATCCCGGCTTGACGCAGAATTGCGTGCGCGGCTTCCGCGCCGGTGTAGCCGCCCACCGTAGGCGTGCGGCTGTGGCGGGCATACGTTCGTTTGACGTGCCATTGCGCCAGCAGGCCAATCGCCATAGTGAGGAAAAAGAGGATGAGAATCATGTGACTTTTCTTTTCGGAGTCAGAGTCCGGCGCACCTGTCGAAGCAGGAAGCCCGCGCTGCGCCGAACCGACTGCGTCGTGAATTTCTTCCGTGGTGCTGAATCGTCTTTGGAAACCCGCGGCAAAAGGGCGCGTGCCGAACGCAGCCAGTGCCTGGCCCAAGCGAATTCAACCGCCAGAATCGCCAGGCCGGCGGGAATGACAAGGAACGCCGGGCCGGGAAGAACAATCAAAACGATGCCCAGAACCAGCACCGTGCCGCCCACGACAGTTACTACGATCCGCTTGATGCGTTGCATGGGTGTCATCTCGAAGTGCTGGAGTCGGAGTTTGTCGCGCATAATTCAGGAACGGGTGTCGGAAGGTTTTTCGCCAGTGGCGATTTTCCGAGCGTTCAGCAAACACGGCAACATCAGCGCGGAAGCCGTCAGCATCAGCGTGATCAAGATTGCCGTGAACATTTTTTCGGATTTGCCATCGAGCACTGCCAGCCAGCCGACCGTGGCCCGCCAGGTGAAGACCAGCGTCAGGAAAACGGTGGTCACGATGGCCGCCGGCAAACTCCACCGGACGCCGCGCGCGCCGAGTACGCCCCAGAGAATCGAGAGAGCGCCAAAGGTGCCGCCGGACATCAATGCGGTCTTCGCCTTTTCCGGGTTGGACAAATAGCCGATCAGCCCCATGACGATAAGAAACGCGCCGTAAAAAATCAGATAACCTACCGTCTTCGTGTTCATGGGGCGCAACATTCGTTTCCTTTCATCCACACAGGCCGGTGGTCGTTACTTCGTCTTGTCGCCAACCGGCAATTTGGCGCCTTGCGGCCGCGGCCCGCCCAGATAATTGAATAGCGGCGAGTCCGCCGAGAGCAGCAGCGTGCTGCGTTTGCCCAGGAACAACTCGTAACTTTGCAGGCTGCGCACGAAGCGGTAGAACTCCGGGTCTTTGCCGTAGGCCTCCGCGTAGATGCGCGTGGCGGTCGCGTCGCCTTCGCCGCGCAGTTTCTGGGCGTCTTGTTCCGCCTCGGCCAGAACGATGGTGCGTTCCTTGTCCGTCTGGCTGCGCAGTTTGTTGGCTTCCTCCTCGCCCTCGCTGCGGTAGCGCTTGGCCTCGCGCTCGCGCTCCGCTTGCATGCGGGCAAAGACGCTCTGCTGAACTTCCTTTGGCAGGTCGGCGCGCTTGATGCGCACGTCCACCACCTCGATGCCGAATTCACCGGCTTTCGTCCGCACGCTCTTGGCCACGTTGTCCATGATAGCCTCGCGCTTGGTGCCGATGACGGTGGCGAAGGTGTGGCTGGCCACTTCGCTGCGCAGTTCGGAAAACACCAGGTCGTCCAGCCGGGCGCGCGCCCCGGATTCATCACGCACGGTCTTGAAGAATTTGAGCGGGTCAGCGATGCGCCAGCGGGTGATGGGATCGGCCACGAGCCGTTTCTTGTCCTGACTCAGGTATTCGGCTTCCGGGGCGTCGCTGACCAAGATGCGGCGATCAAAACGGATGGAGCTGTGGAGAAACGGTGTCTTGAAAGCTAGGCCGGGCTTTTGAATGGTGCGAATGTATTCGCCGAACTGCGTGACGATCACCTGTTCACTCTCGCCCACGATGATGAAGACTTGCTTCGACACGACGGCGGCGACGATCAAGAGGATCAAACCGCCGAGCAGATAAATTTTTGCGCGCATAAAATTACTTTCCTTTCACGGGTTCAATGGCCGGGCGGAGACTCGCGGGCAGCAGTGGCGAAGTGCCCAGCGGCAGCAACGGCAACAGCCGCTGGCCCAGATCGCCGTCCATAATTACTTTGTCGGTGTCCGGCAGAATCTTTTCCATGGTTTCCAAGTGGAGCCGGTCGCGGGTCACTTCCCGGGACTTCTCGTATTCGGCGAGCACGCTGAGAAAGCGGGAGGCCTCGCCTTGCGCGAGCAGGACGCGCTTCTCTTTGTAGCCTTCGGCTTCCCGCAGAATTTTTTGCGCTTCGCCGCGGGCCTTGGGTAGAATGTCCGCCTGATAACCCTTCGCCTGGTTGATGAGTTTCTCCTTGTCCTCGCGCGCGCGCACCACATCGTGGAAGGCGTCGCGCACGGCATCCGGCGGGTCAGCCGCCTGTAACTTGACCTCCGTAATAACCAGGCCGGACTCGTAAGTGTCCATGAGCCGCTGAATGAAGACACGGGCGTCGTCCTGCACCTTGGTGCGTTCATCAATCATGACCTGATCAATGGTCATGCTGCCGACGGTGCTGCGCAGTGCCACTTCGGTGGCCGCGATGAGCGCGACTTCCGGCTCGCGCAAGCGGAAGAGGAATTTGGTGGGATCGGCCACGCGATACTGCACCACGATTTGCGCCTCAACAATATTTTCATCCCCAGTGAGCATCAAGGCTTCTTCATGGACGCGTTGCGCGCCACGGAAACCCACTTCGATTCGGCGGATTTGCTCCACGCTGACCACATCGGCCTGCTGCAACGGCCAAGGGAAACGGTAGTTCAACCCCGGCTCGGTGCGGGCGGTTTCCTTGCCGAAAGTACGCACCACGCCAACCTGCCCTGGATTGACGGAGTACATCCCGGAACTGAGCCAGAGGATCACGATGAGTCCCGCCGCAATGGGCAGGAGTTTGGGCAGGAGTCGAGAGAGCGTCTTGCTGATGCGCTCGAATTGTTCGTTTAACTGTTGGTCGAACCCTGGTTGATTGAATGACATTTCAGGTCTTTCTTGAAGTTTTCAATGCCGCAGACTAGCGACGGCGTCGCACTTAACCTATTACGACTTTTGGAATAGACTCTTAGGTTAAAGCGAATAGCCTGCCCAGGTGGAATTCCTGAACTACCATCATCTGCGTTATTTCTGGGTTGTCGCCAAGGAAGGCAGCTTGCGCAAGGCGGCCGATACACTGCATGTCTCCCAGCCCACCATCAGCGCGCAAATCGCAGCCCTGGAAGGCGTGCTGGATGAAAAACTGTTTCACCGCGGTGGCCGCGCCCTGGCTCTGACCGAGGCTGGCCACCGAGTGCTGAGTTACGCTGAGGAAATTTTCTCTCTCGGTCAGGAACTGCTCGACGACGCCCGTCAACGCCCCAGCGCACGGCCGTTACGAGTCCACATCGGCATCACCGACTCGCTACCCAAGCTGGTGAGCTACGAGATCATCAAACCCATCTTCAAACTGGCGCAACCCGTTCAAACCGTCTGCCGCGAAGGCAAAGTCGCCGATCTGCTTTCCCAACTTGCCGCCTACCGCCTAGACATCGTGCTCGCCGACGAACCAGCACCCAGCTCGCTTCCCATCAAAGCCTTCAATCACTTGCTTGGCGAATGTGGCTTAACCTTCTGCGCCGAACCGAAGCTGGCCGCCACCTTCAAACATAAATTTCCCAAGTCGCTCAACGGGGCGCCAGTGTTACTGCCGGCCAACAACACCGTCCTGCGACAATCTCTGGAGAAATGGTTTCAAACCGAAAACATTCGCCCCCGCCTGATGGCGGAATTTGACGACGCCGCACTAATGAAAATCGCGGCGGCGGACGGCCTGGGTTTCTTTGCCATACCGACACTTGTGGTCAAAGAAACGGTGGCCCGCTACGAATTCCAGATTATCGGGCGCACAGAAGCCTGCCGGCAGCAATTCTACGCCATCAGCGCCGAACGCAAGCTGACGCATCCGGCGATACTGGCCATGACGTCGAAAGTGATTGGACGGAGAATCGCGGAGTCACCGTTCTCCAAGATTTGACATCACCCTCCCCTTCTCTACTTTCGGCGGGTGTCAGAACCGAAATCATCTGCCGTCATCCGCCTGCGTGGTGTTCGCCACAATAATCTTAAGAACTTTGATCTCGATCTGCCGTTGCACCGGCTCATCGTCATCACGGGCTTGAGCGGTTCGGGCAAAAGTTCGCTCGCGTTCGACACACTCTACGCCGAGGGCCAACG
>CAMCWI010000107.1 GCA_945882065.1 Akkermansia muciniphila | reverse complement strand
GAAGAACATGCTCTTGATGCCGACCGAGGGCAGACGCCAACGCGCGTTGCCGGTGGCGAGTTCGAACGCGCTCAACACGCCTTTGTCGAAAACAAACAATGTGTCGCCGCGCTCCACGATGGGGCCAAGCCCCGTCTTTTCTTCGGCTTCATCGTCCGCAGCAAAGCCACCTCGGCCTGCGATGGGATAATTTAATGTGCTGTCCCATTTCTTCTTGTTCGTCTTGTCGAGAACGATCAGGGATTTGCCGGCCGTGATCACGGTGACGCTGGGCTGCGGATAGGTGGACGGTTCACCCACAACTTCGCCTTCCCAGTCAGGAGCACCTGTGCTATCGCCGGAATGAATGCTGACGAGATAGCGGCTGTGATCTTCGCGTTCGACACCGTCGCCAGCGTTGCGTTGCATCTCGTTGAGCAGTTCGTTGGCGATGTCGGCAGCGGCGGTGACGGATACGTTTCCATCGAGCGCGGATTGTTTCGGCGTAGCTTTCATGGCGTTGCGCTCAATAATTTTTTCTTCAAGCATCCGGACGGTGAAGCGGACAAACCTTGAGCGTGTGGCGATGATCTCGGTGTGACCGCGATATTTGTAGGCGTCCTTTGGGTCAACGCCGGGCGGCAGTTTCACGCCGTCCATCTCGTCCATGAAGTTGAGAGCGCGTTGCTGGTTTAACGCCACGGACAGCGTGGCGGGCGCGGCGATCCGCGCTGCGGCGGGCGCGCTGGCGATGGCGTCGACAAGTTTTTGCGGGTCAAGCTGGCGTCGCCCGCCTGCATCAAGCACGGGCTTCGTGCCGGGTTTGGCGGCGATGGCTTTGGCGTTCTTGTTTGTGGAGGCAATGACCGGAGGACGTTTGCCAATCGTGTTGGTTTTCACCTGGCCGCTGGCGAGATTGAACCGCGTGATGGAAATGAGTCCGTCGTAAGTTTGCTCGCGTGTTTCCATTTCATCGCCGACTTGCTTTGCGTGATCAAACCCACCGCTGAATTCCAGTTCCTGTTTCGGTTGACCGGAATCCCAATCGTAACGGACAACCTTGCGGCCATTGGCGACCCAGATGTTTTTGTCTAGCACGAGCAGTTCGAGACTCTCTTCTGCGGCACGGATGCCTAGCTTCGTGATCTCCTCAACGGGCGAGATACGGATTGTGTATTCGCTTTTGGCGGCTTGCTCCTGCAACTGCTTGAACTCTACGGCGGCGTCTTCGGCAATTTTCTTTTTGTCCACGATGTGATTCAACCAGACCTCTTTCTTTGTCTTGAGATCGTATCGCGCCAGTTTGTCGCCGTGGATAAAAACAATCTGGTTGTCAGGACAGAACGCGCTTTTGCCGGATGCTGCTGGCTCATTCTCGAAACGGATCGCGAAGGCAGGTCGCGGTCTCGAACCAAACCACGCATACCAAATCCACACGCCGATGAGCGTGGCAATCAGCAGCGCGGCAAGTTTGGCGATGAGCGCGATCTTGTTCCATTCGGTGAGTTGTGAGTCATCGCGCTGGCCGGCGTAGGTTTGGGTTTTAATGTGATTGGCTTCAGCTTTCTCGCGGCAATGCACAGAGCATACGTAGCCGAAGAGTTGCATGCACAGCGGACAGATCGGCTTCTCGCACATGCGACATTTCTCCGTGACGCGCTGCTTCGGATGCTTGCTGCAAAATCGCGCGTCCACGACATCTGGCGTGGCTGCGTCTGTGGCTGGAGCGTGCGTTTGATGAAGTCGCACGGATGCGGCGGTGACGGGTCGAGGCACGACAGGCGATGGGCGCGGAATGGGCGCGGATGCAACCGGCGGCGGTGAAGGCGTGACAACTTGTTGAACGACGGGAGGTGGTGCGATGATTGCGGGCGCAACCGAAGCAGGACGCGGCGCGGTAGGAATTGATGCGGCTGGCGCAGTTGGCGTCGTGGGGATGCTGACACGCATCGGGCCGGACTGCGTCGGCGGAGCAGGGGACGACGCAACGGAAACGGATACGACTGGCTTGGCTGACGCTGGCGGTGGCGCGATTTCTTTTGCGGGCGCGAGCCCTGTGTGTTGTGGAGGTGCAGCAGCCCCAAATTCCTGGCGAACGAGTTCGTTGAAACGCGCCGAGAGATCAACACCGCAACCCGGACACGCGAAGCTGACGGGATTGCGTAGCATGTCCGGCGTCGAGTCCAAGGCGTACTTCGCTCCGCAATCGCAAATGACTTTCATAAGGGTTCAGGGTTTTGGGTTGAGCAAAATGATGTTCGTGGCCAGCGGCAACGGGATCGTGAGTGCGGGCGTGGAGGGGTGCATCGTGCCATCGCAAAAGAGAAACGAGCCGCCATACTTGTGATGGTTGTTGGCGGGCTTCTTACCGTTGTCGGAGAACGCGAGTTCGCCCACAGCCTTCGAGTTCGTGTTCAACTGACGATCACTCAGCAAGACTGCGTTGTTGTCCGTCTCACGGCGTCCCATGTAATAGGCGTAACTGATGCGAGCGTTGGTCAATGATTCGCCCGGAGTCAGTTTTTTATCTTTGCTGCCGGGACAGATAAAGATGGAGTTGTCCGCCGAGTAGCGCGGCATCAGCACGTCGAGCGCGGCTTCGGAGGTCGCACCGTTCGTCGTGACGGGAAACATTCCAAGGCTGTCGTTCGCATAAATCTGTAGCGACACATACATCTTCTGAAGATTGCTGCGGCACTTTGCTTTTTTGCGGAGTTGGTTTTGTCGCGCGCTGAAGCCAAACATCATGGTGTAGAGAACCATCATGATGGCGGCGGTGATGAGCAGTTCGAGTAGCGAGAAGGCTCTGACGTGAACACGCGCTCGCGAGTGACGGTGGAGGAATCGGCGCGGTGTCATGGGGTTGTTGTAGCGAACCTTCGCAGCGCTGGCAACGGCGATTAGCACTGCTGAATAATAATTCGGTCCACTGATCTCAAGTCGTGAAGCCGAAACTCATAAATGGGTTTTCTGAGTTTTGGCTAAAGACTGGTGTCGCAGATCAGCGTTCGCCTACCTGCGGATTAAAGACGAGCCAGACCCAGCCAAGCAGCAGCGAGACGCCGCCGATGGGTGTGATTGCGCCAAGCCACCTCATGTTCGTGATAGCGAGCAGATAGAGCGATCCGGAAAAAATCAGGATGCCTGTGAAGAAACAAAGCCACGGAATGGATTGCACCGGACGCCGTCCTGCGAGGATGAACAGCATGATGGCGTGGATGGCGTGGTAGAGCACGGCCTTCTCCCAGATCGCGGCAGTGGCGTTTTCTGTGAGCAGGTTTTTTAATCCGTGCGCGCCAAACGCGCCGAGCGCGACGGCGAGAAAACCCATGAGTGCGGAGATGCGGATGGCAACGGAGTTATTCATAGCTGAGTGAGCGTAGGCGTGTGGCGGGTGAGATTCAAACAATACAAAAACAGGCGGCGATAACAAATGGTGGTTAAATCAGGAGGATTGCTCGCGTTCGGAAGTTGCGAGAGTCCATCTGGGAGGAAGTGCTTTGCCGTTCTCGGACGACTTGCTCACACCCCAAGCAGTTGGTGCGGGAGTTCTAGACCAGCCCAACTAATTGTGTTTTTCACCCTGGTTTTCCGCAAATAAACATTGTGACTTGAGGGTGGTTTTTCTATGATTTCCTCACGCTCGTTTGACGGTTTTTTCTAAAGCGAGCAAGACTCCACTTATGGCTAATGATTCTGATGTGACCGAAGAAATTAACGTGCCGTCCGATACGACGGTGAAGGCGGATTACGGTGCGGCGCAGCTCAGTCAACTCAAAGGACTCGAGGCGGTGCGCAAGAAGCCCGGCATGTATATCGGCGGCACGGACGAACGCGCGCTGCATCATTGCGTGAGTGAGGTGCTTGACAATTCTGTGGACGAACATCTCGCGGGTCATTGCAAACGCATTGATGTGACGATCCATGTGGACGGCTCGATCTCCATCCGCGACGACGGGCGCGGAATTCCGGTGGACATCAACAAGGACTCCGGGCTTCCGGGCGTGGAGTTGGTGATGACGACGTTGCACTCCGGCGGCAAGTATGGTCAGGGCGGCTACAAATTTTCCGGCGGCACGCACGGCGTCGGCGCCAAGTGCGTGAACGCGGTGAGCGAATGGTTCGAAGTCGAAGTCTCGCGCGGCGGCGAAGTTCATCACATGGAGTTCGAGCGCGGCAAGACGACGAAGAAGCTCGAAGTCATTGGCAAGGCGACCGGCACCGGGACGTTGATCACGTTCAAGCCGGACCCCGAAATCTTCCGGGAGACGGTGGAGTTCAAGGCGAACATCATCTCGCAACGGTTGCGCGAGCTGGCGTTTTTGAATTCGGGGCTGGAGATTATTTTTGGCGACGAACGCCAGACCACGACCGAACCGGAAAGATTTTTCTACAAGAACGGCACGGAAGAATTCGTCAAGCAGCTCAACAAAAACAAAGAGCCGCTGCATCCGAAGCCCATCGTGTTTCGCAAGGAGACGATAGAGAAGCTCGACGACAAGGACATCGAGGTGCATGTCGAGGTCGTGATGCAATACAACGATAGCTACAACGACCAGGTGTTGTGCTACACGAACACGATTCACAATCCCGACGGCGGCACGCATCTCTCGGGCTTCCGCAGTGCCGTGACGCGCGCGGTCAATCAATACGCGAAGTCGCACGAGTTGATTAAGGAGAAAGACCCGCAGATCACCGGCGACGACGTGCGCGAGGGTTTGACGGCGGTGATTTCAGTGAAGCACAGCGATCCGAAGTTTGAATCGCAGACGAAGGTGAAGTTGCTGTCGCCTGAAGTGGAACGCATCGTCGGCTCGGTGAGCTACGAAGGGTTGATGGATTATTTCGATAAGAATCCGCCCATCGCGAAGCGCATCATCGAGAAAGGTCTTACAGCGGCACGCGCTCGTGAGGCCGCGCGCAAGGCCCGCGAAGCCGTTCGCAAATCAGCACTCACCGGCGGCGGTTTGCCGGGCAAGCTGGCGGATTGTTCCGACCGTGATCCGGCAAACACGGAGTTGTATATCGTCGAAGGTGACTCCGCCGGTGGCTCGGCCAAGCAGGGGCGCGACCGGAAGTTTCAGGCGATTTTGCCGATTCGCGGCAAACTCATCAACGTGGAGAAAGCGCGGCTTGATCGCGTGCTTCAGAACAACGAAATCCGCACGATGATCACGGCCATCGGCACGGGCATCGGCGATGGCGAAGGCGAAGGCGCATTCAATCTGGAGAAGCTGCGTTACCACAAGATCATCATTATGACCGATGCCGACGTGGACGGTTCACACATCCGAACGTTGCTGTTGACGTTCTTCTATCGCCAGATGCCGCAGCTCGTGAAGCAGGGTTTCGTGTATATCGCGCAGCCGCCGCTCTACTCCATCACGCGCAAGAAGAAGACCGATTACATTGACGACGACGTGCAGCTCAATCGCATCCTGCTGCAAAACGGCACGGAGGAAGTGAAGTTGAAAAATCTCGCGGATGGTCGCGAGTTCGCGCCGAAGCAACTGGAAGAAATCCTCACGCTACTCGAATCGCTCGACAAGCATGCGACCTACATCAAGCGGCTCGGCGGCGACTTCGCTAACTACGTCGAGAAGCGCGACAGCAACGGCACGTTGCCACAATCCATGGTGAAGGTTCGCTCCGGTAACGACGAGACGGTTTACTACTTCATCACCAACGATGAACTGGAGGGATTCAAACTTCAGAACGGAGATTTGTTCGGCACGGACACGGAGTTCGAGCGCAAGAAGGACGGCCCGACGCGGCGTGCGAAAGTTTCCGATCTGCATCTGGAGAGCAAAGCCATCGCGGACTTACTCGGCAAGTTGAGCAAGAAAGGTCTGGCGGTGGATCATTACGCGGCGCAGGACAAGCCGCTGTTTGAACTCACCGAAGGCGATGGCGAACGCGCGACCGTGACGCCGCTCTTCTCCATCCCGGAAATTCTCAACGGCGTGAAGACCGTCGGCAAGAAGGGCATCCAGATGTATCGCTTCAAAGGTCTGGGTGAAATGGACGCAAAGGAACTTTTCGAGACCACGATGAATCCCGTTCGCCGCAAGTTGCTCCGCATCGAACTCACCGACGCCGTCGAGGCCGAGGAGATGTTCGTGCGCCTCATGGGCGACGAAGTTGAACCGCGCCGCCAGTTCATCGAAGACAACGCGCTGAACGTCCGCAACCTCGACGTTTAATCCATTTTAACTTTTCTGTAATACAGCATCATGCCAGACGAAACTGAACCTACGCCGCCCCAACCGCCGCAACAGCAACCGAGCGGTGGCGCTTACACGCAAGGCGAGAAGATTTCCAAGATCAACGTCGCGGACGAGATCAAGAACTCGTTCCTAGACTACTCGATGTCCGTGATCATCTCTCGCGCGTTGCCCGACGTGCGCGACGGACTCAAGCCCTCGCAACGCCGCATTCTGTACGCGATGGAGAATCTCTCGCTGTTTCCAGGACGCAAGCACATCAAGTGCGCGAAGATTTGCGGCGACACTTCTGGTAACTACCATCCGCACGGTGAAGCGGTGATTTATCCGACGCTCGTTCACATGGCGCAACCGTGGGTGATGCGCGAGAAACTCGTGGATGGCAAGGGCAACTTCGGCTCCGTCGAAAACGATCCCCCGGCGGCGATGCGTTATACCGAGGCGCGCTTGACGCATCTCGGCGCGTTGCTGATGCAGGACATGGAGAAGGACACGGTGGATTTCGTTCCGAACTACGACGAACGTCTCACCGAGCCGAAAGTTTTCCCCGCCGCGTTCCCGAACCTGCTCGTTAACGGCGGCACGGGCATCGCCGTTGGTATGGCCACCAACATGGCCCCGCACAATCTTGGCGAAATCATTGACGGCATCTGCGCACAGATTGATAACCCGGAGATCACGATCCCGGAGTTGATGAAGTTCGTCAAAGGCCCGGATTTCCCGACGGGCGGATTCATCTGCGGCGTCGAGGGCATCAAGAATTATTTCACGACCGGCAAAGGCAGCCTCAAGTTGCGCGGCCGCATCGGTGTCGAGGAGATGAAGGGCAACCGCGAGCAGCTCGTCATCACGGAAATCCCGTTCAACGTCAACCGTGCCGCGCTGGAAGAACAGATCGCCAATCTCGTCAACGAGAAGGTCATCACGGAAATTTCCGCGATGCGCAATGAGTCGGACGAACACTGCCGGCTGGTCATCGAGTTGAAGCGCGACGGCAATCCCAAAGTTGTCATCGCCAAACTTTTTCAGCACACACAACTGGAAGTTTCCTTTAGCGTCAACGCGCTGGCGATTGATCATGGCCGCCCGAAGACGCTTAATCTTAAACAGATCATCCAGTGCTACATCGAGCATCGCCGCGAAGTTATTTTGCGGCGCACGCGCTACGAACTGCGCAAGGCCGAAGAGCGCGCCGAGTTGCTCGAAGGTTATCTCATCGCGCTGTCGAACTTGGATGAGTTCATCAAGATTATCCGCTCCAGCAAGACGCGCGATGAAGCACGAGTGAAGCTGCTCGCGTTCGAGTGGTCGCGGGCGCAGGTGGAGACGTGGGGCATCTTGATTCGCAGCGAAACGCGGTTGAGCGGTGGCCGTTACGCGCTGACTGAACGTCAGGTGGACGCGATCCTGGAACTGCGTTTGTATCAATTGACCGGCCTGGAAATTGACAAAGTCGAGAAAGAATATCTGGCATTGATCGAAGTCATCAAGGACTTGCTCGATATCCTCGCGAAGGAATCGCGCGTGATGACAATCATCAAGGCGGAGTTGCTGGCCATCAAGGAAAAGCACGCCACGCCGCGCAAGAGCGAGATCGTGCCGGACGAAGGCGAGATTGCCATTGAAGACCTCATCGCGAACGAAGGTGTGATCATCACGCTCACGCACAACGGACTGCTCAAGCGCACGAACGTCAGTCAATACACCGCGCAACGACGCGGTGGCAAGGGTGTCATCGGCATGACCACGCGCGAAGGTGAGACGGCGGATGACAAGGATTTCGTGGAGCATCTGTTCACCGCAAGCACGCACGACTATCTGATGTTCTTCACGAACACGGGCCGCGTCTATGTGGAGCGCGTGCATGAGATTCCCGACATGGGCCGCGCCGCGAAGGGCCGGAGCATCGCGAACTTGCTGGAATTGAAAGCCGATGAAAAAGTCGCCGCGCTCATCCGCATCTTGTCCAAGACCGACGCGAACAAGGAAGACGTGACGTGGCAACAGCCAGGGGAACTATTCTTCGCGACGAAGCAAGGGACGGTGAAGAAAACTTCTTTGAGTGATTTCGGAAATGTCCGCAAGGGCGGCATCATTGCCATCGGCATTGACCCCACCGACGCGCTCATTGATGTGAAGCTCACGCGCGGCAGCACCGGCGAGGGCGATCACGGCGACGACGTGGTGCTCATCACGAAGGAAGGCATGAGCATCCGCTTCCACGAAACCGACGTGCGTTCGATGGGACGTGCGGCAGGCGGCGTTCGTGGCATCAACATTGAACCTACCGACGCGCTCGTGGCAGCGGCCATCGTTGTGCCGGACGCGAAGTTGTTGGTGGCGGGTGAAAACGGCATTGGCAAACGCACGGACTTTGAAGAATACCGGATACAATCGCGCGGCGGTAAAGGCATCATCACTATGAAAACCGGCGACAAGACTGGCGGAGTGGTCGGCGCACTGACTGTGAAGGACGCTGACGAAATCATGCTCATCACTGTCGGTGGACAGATGGTTCGCATCCCGGTCGGTGGCATTCGCGAAGCGGGTCGCAATACGATGGGGGTGAAACTTGTGAACTTAGACGCGGGTGACAAGTTGCAGGCGATTGCACCAGTCATCGGCGAATCGGCAGAAGAGTCGGCAACCATCGTTGAGGACGAAGTGCCCAAGTAATCCTGATTTCGGGCACCATGCCTGCTTTGATTTGGCGGTTCCTACAAGGATATCGTCCGTCAGAAAATCAGGGGTTGCATGGCTAAAATTGTCGTCACATCAAATTCGAGTGCAGGGCTGTCGTTTGAGCTTAGTAAAAGCTGGATAACGATCGGGCGCGCCGCTGGAAATACGTTTCAGATCATTGAGACGTCCATTTCAGGCCAGCACTGCGAGGTGTTGTGGCGTGGCGAGGAGCTCCTAGTCCGGGACATGCGTTCCACGAATGGGACGTTCATCCGGGGCGTGCTTGTAACAGAAGGGGTGCTCAGGAAGGGCGAAATTCTTCGGCTTGGCGAGATTGAACTCAGAGTGGAGGAATCCATCCCATCCGTTTATAACACCAGTCTGCCGATCATCTCCCAGCCAGTCACAAATTCTCCGCATCCGCTGCTTCAGGCCGAGATGAGGCCGCTTCGCCAGAACAAAGTGTTGCTGGTGGATGATAGCATGGCGTTTCTCGAAACCGTTGGCGAAATGTTTGAGACGTTGAGCGCAGGGTCGTGGGAAATCCACAAGGCATCGGCCGCGGATCAGGCGCTTTTAATTCTCCAGCAACATCGGATCGAGCTTGTGGTGATTGATATCAACATGCCGATGCTGGATGGCGTTCAACTTCTCGGAGTCATAAATCGGCGACATTCCGACGTGAAAAAAGTGGTTCTCACCGGCAATTCCACTGATACACACCGCATGATGTGTCTTAAGGGAGGTGCAGAATTGTTTCTGGAGAAGCCGATCACGCCAGCGGGATTTGCCACAGTGTTCAATCTCTTGAACGATCTGTTTGTCTGGAGTCAGCGCGAAGGATTCTCCGGCACTCTGCGGCAGGTGGGGTTGACTGACGTGATCCAGATCGAATGTTTGCGCCGCAACTCCTGTATCTTGGAAGTTCACAATCCGAAAACGAACGGCGCGATCTATATCGAGAACGGGGAGATCATCCACGCCATCGGCGTTGGGCTTGAGGGTGAACAGGCGTTGTATCGGTTGTTGTCCATGCAGAACGGAGAGTTCCGGTTGCAGCCGTTCAAAAACTCCGACAAGCGGACGATCCACTGCTCGTGGGAAAATCTTTTGATGGAAGCCGCACGGTTCCAAGACGAGGAAAAAGTTGCGCTCGCGAACGATGACACGGTTTTCATCACCAAGTCTCCGCTGAAGCCGGGCAACACCGACACGATGCAAAGTTCTTCCGCAGCGGCAACTCTTCCGCAGTCGAAGGAACTCGGCGAAGAGATCGTGGTGGTTTCCACCTACGATGGCGAATGGCATCCGACGGACGGCGCAAAGAAGTAGGCAGGGAAATCATTCGTTCAATCCGAAATGCGAGGGTGGTCGAGTCTCGCCAAGGATGTCATCTATACCCCGATAATTTTCCCCCTCTGAATTGTTCACAATGCGGGAGGTTTTTCCATCGTCAGGAATCGCGGTCAGGTAGTCGAAGTTCCCACGCTGGCTGACCTCGCGGAGAAAAATTTCGATCTGTGTGAGTTCCGTCTGCGATCTCCGGGCGTTCGTCAAATCCACCAGAGCCCCTTCATGACCGCTGCGATTCGCAAGCCAGCTTTCAAACCAAGATTCCAATGCACGCGAAATTTCCCGATGCGAATCCAGACACACGATCAGAAAATCTGACGCCACGGCATTTGTTGACGCCACGGTGGCGAGGGCTGTATCGCAAAGAAAATCCGTGCGCCACCAGTGAAACTCCAGTTCCAAGTCCTGCCAGAATTGATTCACGAGATAATCGCAGGCGGCGAGAGCCCGTGTGCGCGTCATATCGCCATCATACAGCACCACGATGGTGCAGACATCTCTGGACTCGGGGGTGAGTTGTTCTTCGGTTGCAGTATTCATGGCCACTGCGTCCGAAGGGTTGGACGTTCTGCATGGAACGACTTGCAAGAACGCCGGGATCGGTCGCTGTTCTAATTTCGGACGATGGCTGGCAGATGCAAGGAAAAGTTTTCACCGCGCGTGCCGCACAGCCAGTCATGGCGAGAGTCGTTCCAACTTCCAACTGCCATTCTGTTGCTTCGTGTAGCTGAACCTGTCGTGCAAACGACTGGGGCGACCTTGCCAGAACTCGATCCGCGTCGGTTGCAAAACGAAACCTCCCCAGTTCGGTGGGATTGGGATTTCGTTTGGAAACTTCGCTGCGATCTCCTGCCAGATTTTTTCCAACGCATCCCGGTTCTCAACGGACTGACTTTGGTGGGAAGCCCACGCGCCGAGCTGACTGCCGCGCGGGCGGGACTTGAAATAAACCTCTGACTCCTCACGCGAAAGTCTATTCACCACGCCCGCCACGCAAACTTGCCGCTCCAGTTCCGGCCAGAAGAAGGTTAATGCCGCGCGCGGGTTGGCGGCCAGTTCATGTCCTTTGCGGCTGTCGTAGTTGGTGAAGAAGATGAACCCGCGCTGGTCAACGCCTTTGAGTAACACTGTGCGAGTCGAAGGCTGGCCACTGGAATCCACCGTTGCGAGCGTCATGGCGTTCACGTCTGCGGACGAGTGGCCTAGCAGGGCGTGCCAAAGTTTGTAGAGTGCGATGCCGATCTTGCGCCAGCGAGTTCCGGTCTGCGCCTCTGTGGCTTGATTGAACCAACGCTGAAACTCCACGATGGGGTCTGCGCCCAAATCTTTGGCGTCCAATCCGCTCATGCGGTATTCACGTCTGATGTCAGCGATGGCCATATTCGTAATGCGAGGTTACAAACCAACGTTCCCCGTGTCCACGTCAACTCACGGTAATATTGGATGGTGATAAAGCGGCAGTGAACGGGCCGCAGTTCAAACGCTTCGCGTGGTTCGTAAGCCGCATGGTATACGCGGAGCGTCTGGACTGCGGTGGCTTCAGCACCGTTTTCCTTACAATCGCGCGGAATCCTACTTAAGATTTGTATCCCCGATCATCAACAGCCGCTCCGCCTGTGCCGCCGTTAATGGCGTGACCGAGAGGCGCGATTGTTTCACCAGCGGCATTCCTCCGAGAATCTTGTCCGCCTTGATCTCCTCCAATGAAACCGCCTTCACCAGAGCTTTCTTTGGCGCGATGTCCAC
>CAMCWI010000106.1 GCA_945882065.1 Akkermansia muciniphila | reverse complement strand
TTCCAAATACGCGCGATCTGATTTCCGCTTTTCCTCGATCTCCTGAACCTTCCTCGCGAGTTCGCGCATGTCTTCGCTGCTCGCAAAACCGGTCGTGGGCACGTTCTGCTGATGTTCGCGCAACGACTGGATCTCTTTCACCAGCGCTTCGATCTGCTTTTTCTGGCCAGAGTTCGCCTCTTCCAGATTCTCGATCTTGCCAAGCAATTGCTTCACGCGCTCGTCCAGCAATGCTACATCCTGTGCGCGGGCTGGAAAAACGAGCATCGCCACCATCACCGTCAAAATGAGAGAAAATCTTTTCATGTGCCGACGATAAGAAGCCCGTCCCAACCGCGCAAGCCCGCTTTGTCCGAAAAACTCCGACCATGTCGCGCTTCGACATTCGTCGCCGCGCGGGTTACTTTGAGTCGGGTATGAAAGCCATGACAACCACCTCAATCTCAGCCCTCCACTCTTCCACCTCCGCCGCGCGTTACGTCGGTGAGGTTGTTTACATCTACGCGTTCGATGTCGCCTACGACACCGCGCGCAAACCCATCAACCAATTGCTCGGCCAGCCCGTCGCGCACTTTGCTGTCGATGCAAGCCGCCGCAGCCCGCGCCAGTTGTTCTTTCATCGCCCGGAAATGGTGCGCCTCCCGCCGCTAGAATGCATCGGCCCGCTCGGTCCGATCTGCGTGCAGCGCGTGATCAAGCTCCTGCCCGTCGGCGCCATCAGCATCACCGTTCGCGTGCCGTTTGCCGTGGATCACGTTGAAGACCTCGTCGCCTTTCACGATCTGCAATTCAGCAACAGCTCACTGGCAGACGATGTTCATCGCCTCGCGCAAGAAGTTGTGGCCGAGTTGAAGGATCATTTGATCCGACCACATCCGCAGTTGCTCGAAGAGGAAGCCTACACGGTTTTTTGCATCGCATCACCCGTGATAAATCCCGATGGGCAATCTGCTAATGCCGAACAATGGTTTCAAGCGCATCGCAGCCAGGTCGCCGCGCTTCTCACGCAGGAAGCCGAAGGAGAACGCCTCTCCAAACAGGAAGCCGACGAATCCACCGCGCGCTATCTCAGCTATTACGACAATGACATCGTGGTGATTGACTGGGACGCCGCGCTGCTGATTGACGAGACGGCGGATTTCGATGAGACGCTCTACATCATGGAACTCGCGAATCTCCAGCTCGCCGAACTCGAAGCCTACGACCGCTTGCTTGACGATTCGCTCGAACGTTCCTACCGCGATTTGGGCGAAGCACCTCTTCGTTCACGCAGCGACACCATGCGTGAGCTGCGCGAGATCCGCATAGACATGGCGCGCTTCAACGATGAACTCTCGAACACAACGAAGTTTTTCGGCGACTGGCATCTCGCCCGCATCTACGAGAAAATCTCCTCGCGCTTCCACCTTGCCGAATGGCATCGGACCATCAACGGCAAACTCAAGACGCTTGACGACCTCTATCAAATGCTGAAGCACGACCAGAACAACCGCTGGATGGTGATTCTTGAAGTGACCATCGTGCTGCTGTTCATCATTGATCTGGTGATCCTCGTGATGGGGCTGAAGGGGTAGTGCAGCAATAGAACTACTCGCGAGGATGCACGATCCACCCGGAACGTCACGCGCCGACTCTGACGTCCACTAGGCGACCATCCACATAAAAGCAGTTTCGCGCGCCGAGCAATTGTTTACGCCACTTCTCGATGCGGATTTCTGTCCTGACCATCTGACCCACTACGAATTGATACACCTCATGCGCCGGCTCGTTGAGCAAGCGAATGGAGTTGCGAACGATTTTTTTGTCCACCTTGATCATGACTCGACCCGCAAGCTGATTGTAGTTGAACTCGACCTGGTGTTTTTCGATCTCCCCGACTTCAAATATGAATTTCATATGATACGACTTTATATGACTTTCCTGACAGCACGCTTCATTGCATTCGCTATGCCACGAATAAGTTTTTGCACAGATGCCCGGAGAAGAAAAAGTTTTTGCTCGAAAGCCTCGAAATCAATCAACACACACAAATTCCAACCCAAGGGTTTCCCCTGGAGCGCAGTCAGACAAACACAACAACGTCCTCGCACTCCGTCACTCTTGCCCAAGAATTTGACCATCGCCAACGAGCGTGACCGGAAGCACGGCGCAACGGGAGTCGGGCTTTATCGGATTCTTAACTTGGTGTCCATCCTGGTAAAAGATTTTTTCGGCGAACTTCAACGCTGGTTTTGTGATTCACTTGAGCCACTAACTCGAGATAACTTGAAGCCATGAGCAGCAAACGCATTCCCACCGACGGCGGATCAAGCCTCACGCAGAATCCATTCGCTGGATTAAGCAGCATCGGCTTGCCCGCCGCGCCAGCGAACGATTCATCAGCGAGCACCCCCCCCAAGCCGCAGAAAAATCGCGGACGCGTGGACATCAAACGCACGACGGCGCATCGCGGTGGCAAAACCGTCACGCTCGTCACGGGCTTCGTCGGCATCGGTTTGCCTGAGAAGGAAACACTCGCCAAGCAAATGCAGAAAGCTTGCGGCACCGGCGGCACGGTCAAGGACGGCAACATCGAGATTCAAGGTGACCAGCGCACGCAAGTCGCAAGCATCCTGACCGAGGCCGGGTTTCGCCCCGTGCTAGCTGGCGGGTGAAACAGATCAATACTCTCTGTTCGTCACGATGCCGGGCTGCGGAACAGGGTATCTGCCGTTCTTGTCAGGCATCACGGGCGCGGGTGAGTCTGCGGTGATTTTGTCCAACCCCGGCGACATCTCATGCTCACAGTTGAGCATGTCTTCGTAGGTGATTTCCTGGCCGGTGTGAGCAGCCATGCGGCCCATTGAACTCACAGTGCTGACGATCACGCCACGCTCGACTTCGTTGTAGGGTTTGTCGTTGCGAATGGCTTCCACCAAATCGTTCCACTCGTTTTGATACCAACTCTCTTCTCCTTTGGGCACTTCGGAAACCCAGACACGATCCGCCCCGCTCGGCGTCTGGCCTTTGAAAATCATGGAAGGCGCTCCGCAATCACCCGCCTTGGAAACAATGGCACTACCTTTGGTGCCGTGGATGTAACTTGAAAAGTTATCATGGCATCCGGTAATGCAGCGCCCGTCAAAAAAGAATTTGGTGCCGTCTGCATAAGTGTATTCCACCGAGTAGGTGTCGAAATTTTGATCCACGTAGGTGATGCCTTCGGGGCTTTGGCGATAATGCCGACCGCCGAGCGCGTGCGCCTTGACCGGCCATGCGTTCTTCATCCAGCTCAGGTGATCTATGATGTGGATGTAAAAGTCACTGTAGTTCCCGCCGCTGGCCCAGATGAAACTATGGAAGCGCTGGATTTGATACATCAGATCGCTGATGCCTTCTGGCTTGGGCAACGATTGAAAGGTCGCGACCGGCCCGTGCATTCGGTAGCCGCGCTCCAGGATGATGTCGCCAATCGCGCCACCGTGAATGCGCTCGGCTAATTGTTGGAGGGCGCGGGAGTGGCGGGAGTTCAAGCCCACGCCGACTTTGAGGTTCTTGGCTTTGGCCGCCTCAGCGAGTTTCAACATGCGCCGGCTGCCCGGCCCGTCCACCGTCACCGGTTTCTCCATGAAGACGTTCAATCCCTTCTCGATGGCATAGGTGAAATGCACCCAACGAAACGCCGGCGGCGTCGTGAGGATCACGATGTCGCCCGGACGCAACGAATCCATCGCGTGTTTGTAGCCATCGAAGCCAACGAACTGCTTGTCGCTGGTCACCTCCACTTGTGAGCCGAAGGTCTGCTTGAGCGAACTGAAGCTTGATTTCAATTTCGCCTCGAACACATCCGCCATCGCGACCAGCTTCATCGGGCCGAACTTCACACCGAGCGCATCTGCAACCGCACCCGTGCCACGACCACCACATCCGACGATGGCAAGTTGGATGGTGTTGCTCTCCGCTGCATAAACGTGCGGTAAAGTAATTCCCGCCAGCGCGGACGCTGCTGCGAAAGTTCCGCTTTGTTTGATGAAGGTGCGCCGCGTGGTGGGCGACGGAGGATTGGTATTCATGCGGGAATCGTTTCCCGCAAATGCGATCTAGTCAACAACACAATCGCGAACGGAAACAAAAACAACGACGAGAGTTTATCGAACGAGGAAGAATAAAAAACTCAGGCAAATCCAATGCAGAATAATTGATGGCAGAATGATAAAAGCACAGCTCCTGTGCCTAGAAGCGGTTTCAAAAATCGTAGCCGCCGAGGTGACGAGTCAGAGGCTTTGGGGTTACTGTGGATTTCCGCCTCCTCACGTCGGCGGCTACATCCGCAGACGAATTTGAAACCACTTCTATTATTCTGCCCTCCATCATTCTGCCAATTCTGTTTCCCCCTCAATCCGCCGCTTCCGCCGGGCCACTCACCGTGCGAATCTTCATCGCACGAAATGCCGCGCTCGTGTCCCACGAGGCGAGACCGAACGGCTTCGACATTTCAATCTCGCCGAAGCGCACCGAAATTTTCCGCCCGGTCGTCACAAGGTTCACCACTTTCTTTTGCTCGACCCACGCCTCAATCTTTTGCTCCGTTACTCGCAGCCGGATGCGATACCAGCGTCCAGACTCGAAGCTGATATACTTCATCGTCTCATTCTCAGAAGCGTCCGCGCCGTCCACGCTGGACAAACCGACGATGCCCCCGCCCCAGCCACCAACGATCAGACTGCAAAACGAATCGCGCACAGGAAATGTCAATCCGCAAAAGAAATCTCCGCCTTCCACACGCATCGCATCAAACGCTACCTCGTAGTTCAGTGTCGGAATTTCATTTGTGCAATTTGCGCCCACGAATGGTTGACCGTGATGGAACACCAACATTCCGTTCGTCATCGTCACGCTGCCGCCCTGTTTGAAATCCGTTTCACGCCAACCGTTGAGTGTATTGTCGTCAAATAGTTCGCGCCAACCCTCGCCATCAAACTGTTTCAATGGTTGCGTTGCCGCGCGGTAAATTCTTTCTGCTTCCGATGGCGTGATGTCCGACTTGGGCACAGGCGTGACGACTGAATTGGCAAAGACGGTGGAGGGCTGATAGCGCGTCGTCGCACAACTCGATGTCAGCCATGCCGCAAACGTGAGCGCGGTAAAATTATTTAAGTTCATCTCGGACATGATTCTGGCAAAACTCATCCGAAATGCACGGCAAGAAAACAATTGAAACCAGCGCAAAGAAAAGTTTCCCCGCTGCCCTGCCCGCTTTCATCACGACGCAGCCCGACGGCATCACGCTCGCCATCAAGTTGCAACCACGCGCCTCGAAGAACGAAATCGGAGACACACACGGCGCAGAACTCCGCATCAAAGTCACCGCGCCACCCGTGGACGCTGCGGCGAACGAAGCATTGCTGCGACTTCTCGCTGACACGCTGGGTTGTCCTCGCGGCAAGGTGGAATTGATTCGCGGCAAAACTTCACGCCAAAAAGTTGTAAAGGTTTACGGAATGATAGTCGCAGATGTGGCGCGGCTATTGGCTGGTGAATAAATGATTGTTCCTCCTGCGGGAATTGACCCGACAACCTTCTTGAGTTCACCGGGATTCATTTCGTCAACGCCCTGAATTGTTGGCTTTGCGATTGTGCGGTCTAGTGATTGGACAAAGAATATGCACGCCACCACACTCGCAAAACCAACAGCAAAGCCAGAACTCGCCCTGCCCGAATCTCAGGTCACAGCGCTCATCAAGCTGCTCGATGACGAAGACCCGATGGTTTATCAGGCCGTCAAACAAAAGTTCATTTCTCTCGGTAGCGACACGCAGTTGTGGCTCAAGCCCTGCCAACTCAGCGGCGACCCCACCCTCCGCAAACACGCCAAGGACATCGTTCAACATTTCGACCGCGAAATTGCCGACTCACGTTTCATGGCCTACTGCCTCCAAGATGAATCCTTGCTCGATCTCGAAAAAGGCGCGTTGCTCTTCGCGCAAACTCAGCATCCCGATATCAATCCCGCCGCTTACAGCGCATTGCTCGACGACATGGCTGGCGAACTCCGCGAATGGCTCGCCACCAGCGATCCCAAGGAACGCCTCCTCGTCCGCGTCAACGAATTCATCTTCAGCAAACTCGGCTTCACCGGGAACATGGAAAATTATTACGACGCCGACAACAGCTTCCTGAATACCGTCCTGAATCGCCGTACCGGCAATCCCGTCAGCCTCTGCCTCGTGTATGTGCTGCTCATGCGCCGCCTCGGATTTCCCGTGTCGGGCGTGGGACTGCCCGGTCACTCCGTCTGCCGCTTCATGTCTGCCACGGACGAAGTTTATATTGATTGCTTCAACCTCGGGAAACTTCTCACGCGTAACGATTGCGTGGAGCACCTCACCCGCTGCAAGCACGACGTTCGCGACGAATATCTCCAACCCATGAGCACGCGCCGTATGTTGGCGCGCATGTGCGGCAACTTGGAACAAATCTATCTGGAACTGAAACAGACCGATGACGCCACGCGCGTACAACGTTATCTGTTCGCACTCACACGATAATTGACTGGGCTTTGTCTTGAATCGCGCTTTGCCAGCGCACATGCGTATTCCCCTCTTGGTCGCTACGATTTGTTCCATGACATGCTGCCATGTACGCGCTGCCAATCCCGAATCGCCATGCTGCAAATTCATCATCGGCTGTCGTCTGTAGGGGAAACCATTCGCAAACAAGCGAACCGAGTTTCCGTTCAGACCGACGGCTCTTTAACGTGGCAAGCCCCAATTGTTGATCCAGTTGTTATGAGAGTTTTGGTTCATGGTTTTGGTTGTTCCGCGCTGGCGCGCTCCGGTCAGGGCTACGCCCCTCCCTGCGCGGGCCAGCCCGCGTATCAGCCTATCGGACTTAGCCGTTACAATTCCTTTAAACCACGAAACAATCGCAATGGCGTGACGGTGACGCTCTGAACGTTGTCCGGCGGCAGCGGAACTTTCCTCAATGGAGCAGGCGCAGCCGATGCGCCAAGTTTCTACATCGTCGTTGGAAAAAATCTCAATACGACTTTCGCCGGAACGGTCAGGGATTCGAGTTCGCTTCGCACCACCACGATCACCAAAGTTGGCACAGGTATCTGGACGCTCACCGGCACGAACACTTACTCCGGCACGACGACGTTGAGCGCGGGCGCGTTGCTTGTGAATGGCAGTGACGCCGCAGCAACCAACACAGTGACCGTGGCCACCGCAGGTACTTTGGGTGGCAACGGAATCATCGGTGGCAACACGACAGTGAGCGGGAATCTTTCGCCCGGCACAAGCATCGGCAAACTCACGTTCAACCAAAACCTCACGCTCGCACCCAGCAGCACGAGTATTCTTGAATTGAGCAAACTGCTGCTCACCAATGATGTTGTGCGCGTGTTGGGCAATGTGACTTACAACGGCTCACTCACCGCGTTGAACGTCAGCCCGGATGCGTTCGAGGCAGGAGATAGTTTTCAATTGTTTAATGCGAGGAGTTACAGCGGCGCGTTCACAGACCTTTCGCTGCACTCGCTGGAGTTTGGTCTGGAATGGGAAACCAATTCGCTCGCCACCAACGGAACGCTCTCGATCATCGCTATGACAAACGCGCCTTACTTCTGAAACATCGGCGCACAACCGCAATTCACCAGCGCCATCATCACTTGGAACACGCCATCGAATGTGACGTCACAAGTCGAATACGGCCTGACCACAAGCTACGGAAATATCTCGCTGCTCCGAAGCGCACAGGTCACGAGCCATGCTGTCTTGCTCACGGGGTTGACGCCGGAGACAACTTATTTCTTCCACGTGATGGCGCAGACGGAAGGCGGAACATTGCGCTCAACTGCGGCGAGTTTTACGACGGCAGGAAGTCTGATCGTGGACAACGACGACGCGCTGTACTCTGGAAGCTGGACACTCGGCACATCCGCAACGGATAAATTCGGGAGTTACTATCAGTATGCCACTATGATGGGCGGATTCATCGCGAGTGCCGAAGCAACTTATATCCCGACCATCCCGACGCTCGGCCTCTACGATTTGTCCGAGTGGCATCCGGCTGGCTCAGGCCGGACGACCAATGCGCCGATCACGATCTATTACAGCGGCGGCTCGGCGACGCATTACATCAATCAGACAATCAACGGCGGCGCGTGACAACTCGTGGCTTCCAACGTGAACTTCGCCGCTGGCATCGCTGGCATCGCTGGATTCGCCGTCATTGCCAACAACACCGGTGAGTCAAACGTCGTGGTGATGGCACATGCGATGCGCTGGAGTTACGTCGCCTCGCAGGATAATCCGACGGACAATTCTGTGCCTGCATTGTGGTCGGACTTTTATTTCAACGGCACGGTGGATGGAGCGATTGACTCAGATGGCGACGGATTCTCGAATCATCGCGAATACATCCTCGGCACAGACCCGACGGATGCGGCGTCCACGTTGACGACGAGCCACACGCTGAGCACAGCACAGGCAACATCCAACTCAGCTTCACTCCCCTGCTCGGCGGACGTTCCTAAAAACTCGCAACCACGACCAATCTGGCAGACACCGCGTGGACGTTGTTGAACACATCGCCGAACAGCACGAACAGCACAGGCATATTCAGCATCACAAATAATCTTTCATCAGAAACGAAATTCTATCGGGTATCCGTGCAGCTGCGCCGTAGGACTTGTCTTCAAGTCAGTTTTAGCTGCGGCGCAGTGACAGAAGTTAGAGTACCCACTTTCCGACCTTTGCAGACCCATTGCAGCGCAAGCCCGTCAACCTCGAAGCCGCATCGTCATTGGAATCAAAACTCGGTTCACCAGCCACTGGCGAAAATGAAGACTCAGCCAGTGTCCCCACACGGTGCGATGGACCGCGCCAAGGATCGGCACGCGCACGACTTCATAATTGTCAGGAAGCAAGACCACCTTCCCGCCGAATCCCAGTTTGAACCAGTGATGCGTCTGCTTGCCTGCATCGGGAACTGCGGCACCGCTCGAAACCAGCCGCGCGAGTTCAGGATCGAATCCATCCATGTCATAATACTTCAGCCCACGCTCGTGCGCCCAGCTCATGGCGGCCCACACCAGAAATGAATTTGGGTGGGACTTACCGTGCTTGCCGGACCACCCGGCGCGTTTGGAGACGAGCGTGTCTCCGAATGTCACGTCCATCTCCCCCGCCACCGGCTCACCTTCCTGCTCGACGAGGAACATTACAATGTCGTCCGTTGCGGCAAATAGACACCACATTCGTTCCAAGTAAGCCAGCGATGGCGGTTTGAAACCATGCCGTTGCGCGGTCGCGGAGAGCAGCGCGTGAAAGACCGGCAGATCCGCCGCCGTTCCGACGCGAACGCGCAGTCCACTCGCCTCAGCCTTGCGCAATGAGCGGCGGTTACTGTCCCTCATATTCTTTCGCAGTGCATCCACGGATTGCTGAAGGTCAATCAATACAGTTGCCGTGGGTGCGGTTTGGAACGGAGTCGTGGTGAAACCGTGGGCGACCAGTTCACTCACGAAATCAGCACCGCATTGGGGTGGCTGCACCATCAAATAACGAACCCTCTTGCTCTCCGCCAGATTCTTCAATGCCGACATCAGGAGTTTTGGTAGCCGCTCATCCGCACTGGCAAATACAGGCCCACGCGGGACATAACCCGCCCGACCCAACAGGGACACCTGCCGATGCAACAATTGAAGACCTCCTATGATCCGGCCCGCCTGCCTCAAGACAAGACGATCCGCCGCCCACCCGCCTAGCGATTTCAATTCTGCCCAGATGGTCGTCTGCAAATGGTGACTGTCCGGCACAGACTTTAGGAAACGATTCCATTCTTCAGCAGTCACAGTGGCACTCACTTCAATCGGAGCGGATGAGTCAGCACTCATCTCTGGGGGTTGCTCCGGAATTTGCCGACCCGGCCGGGGTTCATCCTCTGGTTGCGGCGGATCGAAGTGCATTCGCCAAGGCTTCCGTTTTGGAGTGCCACAGCGTACGCGCGGCAGAGTTCCGACTTCATTTAGGGACTGCATTGTTGACGATTCCGCGCTCGCTGCGGACACCGCCGACAAACTGACAAGGGAAAACCATTTCAAAATATTCATGTGACTACTTCTTATGACGACATGCGCGACATGTGGCATGGCGGCGGTTTATCTGACAAGATTTTCCACCGGCGATAACACACGCCAGCGGCACAAACAGAAGCTCAAATGAAGCAGTCAGGCGGTGCGCGCCCGAGAGGAAGCGTCTGAAGGGGCTTTGATGCCAAGCGCAATTCCGACAGGTCAACGTTGAGAACAAATCCAGAGACAGGCGATACATCAACGTCACCCATGCCGGGCGATTCAATAGGCGTCGCCGCTATCGCGCATAATGTGCAATGCGCGCCATCGTCATCATGGGGCTGAATGACGTGATGAATGGGGGCGAGAACCGAGGCTAGTAGAAAGATGAGAATCATGGCGATTCCCTCCGATATCCGGGAGATGCCTGCTGACTTGAGAAACATATGATTCAATCGTGTCACTCAGACTTTCTAGGCCAGGGTGACAATGTTCGCAAGCGGTTTTAACAAAAAAAAACCATCGATGCGACTCCCGGACACTTCCCGGATCATGGCTGAAAGGGTGACGGAAATCCGTTCCAGAGAACATTGAATGGACGCTGTTGAACACGTCGCCGAACATGACCAACACCACAGGGACATCCAGCATCACGAACGATCTTTCATCCGGGCCGCTGCTCTATCGCGTGTCCGTGCAACTGTCGCCGTAAAAGCCTGTTTGAACAGTCGGTTTGGCGGCGGCGGACCCCTTGGACGGAGCGTGCCCGTCCCCGGGCACAGCAACGTGGCATGCGGCGCGTTTGGAAATATGGTGCGACTTGGTTGGCGGACGTTGCTGCGCCCGATGACGGGCTCACTCCGAAACCGACGTGAACACTATTTTGAAACCACGCCCCAATCATTTCCCCGGCAGAAGCAAATCCAGTGCAATGGCCACGATGGAAAGGACGAAGATCGCAAGGTAATTCCAATCTTCCTGCGAAGCGCGGACTGAATTGAGCAGATACAACGCGGCTTCGCGTTCTTCCATGTTCAACGTCGAGCCATCACGGATTTTTTCGATGATGCCAGAATGCGCGATGGTGCGCTTGCGCCGCTGGGAGATGAAGTAACGATACATGAAGAAGATCATGTAGCCCACCACTCCCAGATACCATACAGGCCGCACCCAGCCCGGCGTGTATCTCTGCAAAATGATGATGGCTCGAAACGCCACAGACGACAGCAGCCCGATGATGAAAAATCCGACGATGACCGGCTTAGGGATGATTTTTGGGGCGTAGGACATAAATGTATCCCATGTGGTAAAACGAAGATCGCCCCGCTGCAAGAACAAGGACGCGTCAACGGAACTGCGGGGGGTGATTAGAGGGCATCCGGAATTTTATCACGGATCCGCCTGCCACCAATGCCCGACGGCATATTTTCAAATCACCTTTGCACAAAATCATGGCTGTAAAAACCGTTTCTCTGGTTAGATTAAATCAATAAGCCGACTCGTAAACCGACTCAATTAAAAGGATTACATAGATTCAGCCTGACACATCATGTCGGCTGTAGTTATTGCAGATCAACCAAAGATAAAATGATGCGCCAAGCAAAAAGTCCGCTGTCAAACGACGCCAATCGCACTTCCGCCCAGAAATCCGGTCGCGCGTTCACACTGATTGAACTGTTGGTGGTCATCGCCATTATTGCGATCCCAGCGGCGATGCTGTTGCCGGCACTGGCGAAGGCCAAAGAACGTGCGCTCCGAGTGAATTGCGTGAGCAATCTCAAGCAGGTAGGAATCGGCATCCTTCTGTACGCCTCGGACAACGACGATATATTACCGACGCGCAAATACGCTGATTCCAACCCAACTCAATACAGGTACGAAGCAGCATCGCTTTGATGCCCCAAGCTCGTTTCACAACCTTGGGCTGATATGGAGGGCGGAGGCGGTGCC
>CAMCWI010000105.1 GCA_945882065.1 Akkermansia muciniphila | reverse complement strand
GAGGCCACCTGACCGCGCCGACTTATGGCTATACTGCCACAGCAACGACCGATCGCAGCGGCTCGGATGACGATGCCAACTGGCTTTATCCGACCTACGTCAAGCCGTTCAAAAGCTATACTTGCCCGAGTACGCGCCACCGGGTTACGGGTGAAGTGCAATCAAGAGGAGATTTTTCGGGAGCCAAATTCGTGGTGGATCTAAATGACAACGCCCGCACCAAAGATGCCCGTGGCACCAGCTATGAAATTTTTGGCACGATGGCGGATGCGTGGACAGGATCAGTCAAGAAGACTGAGTCATCGGTCAATGCCAAGGTGATTACCGTTTACAAAGAAGCTTTGGGGGGCCGACCTGGCCCGACCCAGATTTTACTCATGCTGGATGGCGACGACGTCGCGCCAGTGGGGGGCGAGTCCGGAACCATCACCGGTGGCAGCAAGAACAACAACTGGCCTGACCCAGAGGATAATCACGGTGCTACGGGCACTTGCATGAATTTCACCGACGGTCACGCGCAGTGGGTCAAACGGGTCAACTATTTGAAGACCCTGAACATGAGTCAGGACGGCAACCAGAAGGAGCCGGGAATCTGATTTTGACAATGCGCCGTGCCACCCCGCTGGGCCAGATCACTGAAATCCATTGTCCTTGTCCGTCGGTTTGCTGACTCTGTTTGTACTCTATGAATTCACGACCCTCGCTCCATCGCCTCATCTGTCTTTCCATTGCCACCTGCCTTACGCTCGCCTCGCTCCACGCCGCTGAACCCATCACATGGCCCGGCCTCACCGCCGATGGCTCGATGCTGCTCCCGAACCAGTGGTCGCTCCGCCCGGCGGGTAGCCACATTGAGTTGGGGGATTTCCCCGTCAACATCGCCATGTCGCCGGATGGCAAATTTGCCGTCACCCTCCACTGCGGCTACGGACAGCACGAACTCGTGGCCGTGAACCTCGCCACAAAGGAAATCGCCTCACGCGCCGACGTGACCGAGGCATTCTACGGCGTCGCGATCAGCAAGGATGGCAAGAAAGTTTTTTGCAGCGGTTCAAGTGGCGAGGAGGTGTTTAGTTTCGATTTCAAGGACGGCAAGCTCACGAACCGCCAGAGCATCGTCCTGCGAAAAGCCACCGAGCGCGGCGTGCCTGCGGGCGTGTCGATTGATGACGCGGGCAAGACGCTGTTCGCCGCCAATGTCTGGGGCGACACCATTTCCCGCGTCAACCTGCGCGACAAATCCGTTCGCGACATTCAGCTCGTGACCAGCAAAACCTCCGCGCCTCAATCCGAAAAACCCGAGGACGATTCCGACACCGCCGCCGCCACCAAACGCGCCAAAGCTGCGAAGCTGGCAGCAAATACTGAGGCGGTTTTCCCCTACGCCTGCGTCGTTGATGCGAAGCGCGACCGCCTCTACGTCAGCGAGTGGGCCAAGGCGCGCGTCGCGGTCATAGACTTGAAGACGGAGAAGGTCGTAGAGCATTGGGCCACGGGCGAGCACCCGTGCGAAATGATTTTGCGTCGAGATGGAAAAATCCTGTTCGTCGCAAACGCCAATGACAACACCGTCACCGTGCTTGATGCCAGCACCGGTCGCGCAGTGGAAACCATCTGGGCCACTCTGTTTCCCAATTCGCCGCGCGGCGCAACGCCGAACAGCCTCGCGCTCTCGCCCGATCAGAAGACGCTCTACGTCGCCAACGCCAACATCAACGCCGTCGGCGTTTTTGATGTCGAGACGCCCGGCAAGAGCCGCTCGCTCGGATTCATCCCGAGCGGCTGGTATCCGACTTCAGTGCGCGTCACTCCGGATGGCAAGCAATTGCTCATCGCCAACGGCAAAGGCAACGTCGCCAAAGCCAACCCGCGAGGTCCGCAACCGGTGAAAGGCAAATCCACCGAGCAATACATCGGCAAACTGTTTCGCGGAACTCTCAGCATCATTGATCTGCCCACTGAGAAAGATGCGACGCAACAACTCGCCGCGTGGACGGCAGAAGTTTTGAAATGCACACCGCTCCGCCCAGACGCGCAAGTCAGTGCCAAGCGGCCCGAAGGCAATCCCATTCCCGCGCGCGTCGGCGACGCCAGCCCGATCAAGCATTGCATCTACATCATCAAAGAGAACCGCACCTATGATCAGGTCTTCGGCGATATGCCCGAAGGTAACGGCGACGCGAAGCTCTGCCTGTTCCCCGAGAAGGTGACGCCCAATCATCACAAGCTTGCCCGTGATTTCGTGCTGCTCGATAATTTCTACGTCGAGAGCGAAGTCAGCGCCGACGGTCACGAATGGACGATGGCCGCTTACGCTACCGACTTCGTCGAGAAAACCTGGCCGCTGAATTACGGCCACAAGAAATCCAAGTTCCCGTATCCGAGCGAAGGTGTGTTCCCGGTGTCCATTCCGGCGAGCGGTTACTTGTGGGATCGCGCGCGGGAGGCGGGCGTAAGTTACCGCAGCTACGGGGAGTTTGTGCAGAACCCCACCGATCCTAGCAAGCCCGCCACGTCGAGGCTCAAGTCGCTGCAAGGTCATTTTGATCCGTGGTTCTGGAGTTTCGACATGAACTACTCTGACGTCAAACGTGCCGAACGTTTCAACAGTGAACTAAAGCGTTTCGAGGCCGAGGGCGAAATGCCACGTCTCCAAATCGTACGGTTGCCGAACGATCACACGCACGGCGTCACCGCAGGCTTGCGCACGCCCACAGCCTACGTGGCGGAGAATGATCTCGCGCTCGGCATGGTCGTCGAAGCGGTGAGCCGCTCGAAGTTCTGGGCAACGACCGCCATTTTTGTGGTCGAGGACGACGCGCAGAACGGCCCGGATCATGTGGACGCGCATCGCACGGTGGCCTTGTGCATCAGCCCGTATTCGCGCAAGCGCGGCACGGATTCCACGATGTATTCCACATCGTCCATGCTGCGGACGATGGAACTGATCCTCGGCCTGCAACCGATGACGCAGTTCGATGCAGCGGCTACGCCGATGTTCCACTCGTTTGGGCCGCAGATTGAGGTGTCGCCCTATGAAGTTGCGGCGGCGCAGGTGGATTTACAGGCGACCAACACGCTCGCGGCGTGGGGATCGCAAATTAAATTCAACTTTGCCAAAGAAGATGCTGCCGATGATCTACTGCTCAACGAAGTCATCTGGCGTTCGGTAAAAGGGAGCAATCAACCAATGCCCGCTCCCGTGCGTGCGGGTTTCGTGATGGTCAAAGCCGGACGCGATGAAGATTGAGAGCCTATATCAAAACGAACTTTCTTCGGGGGCTGGCAGGGCGCGTCACTCCGTGCGCGCTGTTCCGTGCCAGCCAAACGACGGCGCGCACGGAGTGACGCGCCCTACCTTCGCCTTCACCTTAATCGAATTGCTGGTCGTTATCGCCATCATCGCGATTCTCGCAAGCATGCTGCTACCCGCGCTCGCCAAGGCCAAACGAAAGGCGCATCGCACCGCGTGCTTCTCGAACCTGCGCCAGATCGGCATCGCGACGTCAGTGTATCTCGACGACAACCGTGACCGCATGCCGGACGTCCCGGACAATGAACTGCAACTCACGCCGCCGGTGAATGCGAGCGACAAGCGTTACGCGTCTATGGGCAGCTTCATGCCATTGCTCGCGGCGGGTCTTGGGAAAACCGACTTGTTCATCAGCCCACCCGTCGGCTTGATCACGAACGATTGGCGCGGTTGGTTCGCGAGTCCGTGGCGCGAAAGCGGCGTGGAAAAACCGCAGCTTGGCTGGGCGAACTATATTAGCGATAAACTGGCCGAGCGCGATCCGACTCAGGCGCGGTATCTGCGCGGGCGCTCCCCGTTGGGCGTCGCGGTGGCGCGCAAAAGTTCTGTCTCCGACGAGGAATGGCTCATGAGTCCATTCTTTGAGCGGAGTTGGTGGTCGGGTTATCACGCCGCCTGGGCGCGCAACGGCACTGAGCCGTCGCCAAAAGGTTGGTCTGCACATCACGGCGGTCGCAACCAACTCTATCTCGACATGCACGCCGACTGGGTGCGGAAAGATATCGATGCCAGCGCGACGCAGTGATTCCGGTTGCATTCGAGAAGCCATGAGTGATGACATGATCTGGAACTTCATCCGTGACCGCTCCGGCAAAAACGCGGAACGGCTACGACTTGGCTTCGTGCTGTTGATAGCTTGTTATTCGCTGGGTGCTTTCGCACAGGCGCCGGTCACGAATTCAACCCCGCGGGCAGTGAAGCCGCTGATTCACGCCCACGCCCACAACGATTACGAACATACGCGTCCGTTGTTCGATGCCTTGGACGCGGGCTTTTGCAGCGTCGAGGCGGACGTCTGGCTGGTGAACGGGCAATTGCTCGTGGCGCACGATCTCAAAGATGTGAATCCGGAGCGCACGTTACGGGCACTGTATCTTGAGCCATTGCGCGAACGCATCCGGCGAAATGGAGGGCGGGTGTTTCGCGAAGTGCCGACCGTGACGCTGATGATTGATGTGAAATCGGAGGCGTCCCCGACTTACGCTGCGTTGCGCGAAGTTCTCGCGGAGTATCGAGAGATGCTTACCGAGTTTTCGAGTTCAGCGACAACGCCTCGAGCCGTGACCGTGATTCTCTCTGGCAATCGCCCAATAGAACAGATGTTGGCCGAAACAGCGCGATGGGTGGCACTGGACGGAAGATTGTCCGATTTGGACACGCAAGTTGCGCCGCACCTGATTCCGTTGATCAGTGATAATTGGAAACAGTATTTCACCTGGCGCGGCGAGGGAGAGTTTCCAATCGGTGAGCGGCAAAAATTGCAGCGATTGGTCGAGCAAGCACACAAGCAGGGACGGCGCATCCGCTTCTGGGGCGTGCCAGATATGTCGGCGGGCTGGCAGGAATTAAATGCTGCTGGAGTGGACTTGATCGGCACGGACGATTTGCCCGGTCTCGCCAAGTTCCTCTCAGGGGCTGAGTGAACAGAGCTATCTCTGTTGAAAAACTTCCGCCGTCTGGCCAACAGCATTGATGGCCGTTTGCACGGTGGTCGGGCATGTGGAATGCTTTTTCATGAGAATGACTTCTGAAAACTTATTCTTGGCAGCAATGGTCGCGTTGGTATCAGTGTTTGCCATTGCCACACTCTGTGGGGAACTCCTCCCATCGCTGCGCGGACTCGCCAACAAGACTCAACAACTGACGCAAACAGGCGACAGCACCCTAGGGCCGCGCTCAATGACGTGGCTTGCTGCCACAGCGTTCGCCGGTGCGTTGTTCATCTGCTTTGTCCTTGTCTAGCCTGAACGGGCGTCGCCCGTCGGACGGTGACCGGACGTTTCGTTGATGGTGGCAGAGTTGACCAAACTTGTGACACGGCGGAGTTCATTTTTCCAATTCCTGTGCGCTTCCACATCTGCCGAGTATCACGCATCAATTCCGCACAGCGCGGAACATCCCAAACATGCGCTCCAGAAACCATGGAGTTCCATTGGGCACGGCGACAGGTTGAACCGCTGGACGGATGGCGCGGCGGCGGGCAGTCGGCTTCACATCATCGGCGGGGCAACGAATGCGCGCGGCGACTTTCTTCAACTCATAACTTTTGAGCAGGTAATCGGACGCGCCGTCGCTTAGTGCCCGTTCCCGCCATTCGGGATCGAAGCAGGTGGTGAACATCAAAACGCGTGTCGCAGGGGTAAGTGATTTGATCGGGCGCACGGCATCCAGCCCATTGCGCTCGCCCATCTGCACATCTAACAGGATGACATCCGGTCCGGGTTTGCTAGCCAACGTGCTCAACAATTCATCCGGCCCGGAAAACTGGCGGGTGCATTGGATGCCGCCCTCGCGATCGAGCAGTTCGCCCACCAGTGTCCGCAACCGGTCATTGTCATCCACGAGCCAGACGTTGACTTTTATTTCGGCTGTCGCGCGCGTTCCGCCATCCGTTGGGGCGGTTTGATTGGGTAGTGTGATCATGTTCAAGGGTTCAAGTTCGTAATTATTCAATATCCAAAAAAACCAGCAGCACAGCTAGGTGCTGCCAGTCACTGATGATGAGAACCTCCCGGCGTTAAAACGGCACTTCAACCAGGTGACAAATCAGGAACGAATCGTCCCACGCTGTCCCGCTTACTGAATGACTTTGATCCGAAAATATCTTTGCCCGCTCGCCGGAGAGCCGCCGGTCAATGTGAAGTTGTCCGTGAAGGTCTGGGTTGACGCGGCGCCAATGGGTGAAGCATCCAGTTCAATGGCCAGCGAGCGTACGATGTCGGTGAACGCACCGTTGAATCCGCCGTTCGCGCTGCCGTTGCTGTATTGCACGCGATAGCGGACACCGCCGACGCTGGTCCAGGTGATTGTCGTGTGCCCGTTGGTCGCGTGAGTCTCGCCGGTGATCTTGATGACGGAGGCGGCATTGGTGGGATTGGTGTTGGATTGATATTCCTCAAGGTTGTTGCGTCCGTCGCCGTCGTTGTCGTCGGTTGGATTGCTGATCCCGTAAAGAGTTTCCCACGCATCGGGCAAACCATTCGAGTTGGTGTCAGACGGCTCGATGACGGTGAGATTCATCGAGGCCGAGCTGCTGTTGAGCAAGCCGTCGGTGGCACTGAACGTGAAACGATCTGTGCCGCGATAGCCGTGGATCGGAACGTAGGTGACCGTGCCTGCGAACGGATTGAACGCCTGCAACACGCCGTGCGTCGGCAGCGTGTTCGTGTGAAACGTGAGCGCGTCGCCGTTCGCATCGCCGACGGTTAACACGAGATTGGTCGCAGAGTCGCCGATGATGGTGCGGCTTTGGTTGGTAGATGTCGGACCGACATTGACCGTTTTGAATCTCCACGTCGCGCTCGTTTCCGTGTTGCCGAAATCATCCTTCATGACGACATACCATTCGTAATTCAGTCCGTTTGTCAGCCCGCGCCAGACGCAGCTCACGAGATTGCTGGAACTCACGACGTTGGTGGCGAGTGCTTGGAACGAGGCATTGGTCGCGCCCGGCGGATTCATGTCGTAGGGCAGCGTGAACTGACTGTTTGCGTCGGTCTCAAATTTGTTGAGCCACGGCGAGTAGGTGAACGCGCGGATCACATTGTTGCTGGGCGAGAAGGTGTAGTAACGCATCCAGCCATCGCCGCCGTTGGTGCGGCTCTGATAATCGGTGAGGATGGAATACACCGTTCGCCCCTCGAAGACATCCGTGCGCTGGCCCTCGCCACCGATGTGGCCGCAGAGCATGAGAAAGAAATTCGAATTCGTCTTGAACGCTTCATACATCGCCAGCCCTTGCGCGCCAAAAGTTGCGCCGAAGCCAGTGCCCACGATCCAGTGACTGGTGACGATGGCGCGATGATTGGGATACGTCTTCATCAAGTTGTCCGCCCACGCGAGCACCGCAGTAGCCGGAGTGGTGTCGTATTCGAGGTGGATAAAAATGAAATCCATTCCGCCCGCGCTGAAGAATTGGAAGCTGTTGTTGTTGTTCGTCCCGTAATGACCGCCGTAATAATCGTAGCCGATGAAATGGTTCACGCCGAAGAATTGGTTGAAGAAACTCGAGTTGCCCGCGTCGCCCGTGCCGATGGGCGTTTGGTCGTGATTGCCCACGCCCATGCCGTAGGGGATGCCATTGCTCAAGAGCGTCGTGATGGGGTTTTCCAGGCGATACATGGCGTTCGTAGCGACGCGCCACTCGACGTTGTTGCCGCCGTTCTGTCCGTTCTGCGTGATGTCGCCGAGATGTGAGACGAACTGAAGGTTGAGGTTGGTGCGGTTTGCGACGAGCCAGTCGGTTTGTGACTGAAACATCGCCGGGACGCCGCCGTGCAGGGTGCTGGAATAGAATTGTGTGTCGGGCAGCACTGAGATCGTGAAATCCTTGTTGGTGTTTTGTGAAACTGGCAGCGGGCGGCCATGGAACGTGACGGTCAAGTTGCCGGAGACGGGATTGGGCACGCCGACCTTCAACATAGGCGATGCGCCGAGTCCGGTCGCTTCATCGGCGGGCGAAATCTGAGTCGCTCCGATGGACGGAACAAAGATGAACGAAGCGACAGGTTCAGTTCCGCCGCCGGGAGTTTGCAGGCCGGGTGGATTGCCCGGTAGATCGCGCGACTGAATCAACCAGCCAGCGCCGTCGGCTTCGTAGCTAACGATGTTGTCCACGTTCTGGCTCACGCCACCCTCGGCGGAGATGACCAGCACGCCGTTGTCGGGATTCTGTTCGGAAATCGTCAATCGCCACACACCCGAGGTGATGTTGGTCACATTGAAGCGCGGTGTCGCGCCGCTGTAGATCAAACGCGTGCCGTCACCGCGAAATTTTCCAGAGACGACTGACGTGTTCGTCCTCGGAACATAGACGAACGCCACCGGGTCTTGCTCATACGAACCAGCGTCCGTGCCGTTGTCTTTCACGAAAACCGTCCACGTGCCGTTTGTTGGATTCGCAAAGGACATCGCGAAGTTGTCTTCGTTCTTGCCGTGATTCACGAGCAGCACGCCGTCGTTTGTGGAATTGATCCCGAAGCTCGTCAGGTCCACGGTGAATTTTCCGCCGCCCAACTCGATGAAATGTGTGCCGGGCAGCAGTCCGGGCGAACCGGTGAAAAGATCATTCACACCGCCGTTGGTCGCGCCTGAATTGCGGGCGAGACCGCCGAGCCATTTTGAATACGGAAAGAAAGCAGCGGAGGCATTGATGTTGTATTCAGCACCGGCGGGCGTGTTGAAAATGGAAACATAGTAGCCGCCGGCGTTGCCGCCGGTGCGCGTATAGTCAATCGTGCTCGTACAAAAGTTTGTTCCAGGATACGCCGTCTCTCCGTTGTCGCGTCCGTTTTGCGCGACGGAGGAAATCAGCACGCCCGTCGAAACGTCGTCGGAGTATTCATTCCCAGCCTGGAGGTTGTAGTCCGCGCGATTCGAGTCGCCGCGAATTTTGAGACCGTTGATGGAAATCGTGGTCTCCATCTCGACGGAGTCCACCGTGTTGTTCGTGTCAATTTGAACGGCGGTGATGTTGGCGGCGGCGATGCCGTTCTGTGCGCTGGCGATTGAAGTCGAGAGAGTCAACAGGGTCGTTGCGGCGGTGAGGGTGATAGTGCGAAGGATCATGATTTGGAAACTGTGTGGGCGTTAGATTGGATTCGGGCGAGGCCTTGGCGTGCGCGCTGTTCGAGTTGTTTGGTCAGATCTAGGCTGCGCCGGATGGCGGGATATTTTTCAATCCCGGCGATCACTTGCAGGAAAGTTTCAATCGCCTCGTTCGTGCGTCCGTCTTGCTCCAACACTTCCGCGCGCAACGTGAGCCACGGCTCTTTCACGGGATAACGAGCCACGAACACATCCACGCGAGCCAGCGCAGAATCGAACGCCCCGCGCTTGCGGTCGTAATCCACGGCGGCGAGTTGCAACGTGGAGAACGTTGGCGAGTTCGTGATCGCCTCATCCAACCCGCGCACGGCGTCATCGAGTTTGTTGAGCAACGCCTGTTGCTTCGCGCGTTCCAGAAACAAGTCCGGCCCGGGTGCGGCGCACTTGGGAATGGCGTTGTTGAAATCGCCGACAGACGCTTCAGCGCGACCGAGCAACGCATGACACCGCGCACGAATGATGAGCGCCTCGCCGTGATCGGGATCGGTTTTGAGAAACGCTTGAACCTCATCGAACGATTCCTCCGCGCGCCGCGCATCGCACAGCACGCGCGCGCGGTCGAGCGTGAGGCGCGTGGTGTTCGTCTGGAGTTGTTCCGCCGCCGCAATGTCCGCAAGAGCCTCATCAAACTGAGCGTGACGCCGGAAGAGATCGGCCCGTTTCAAATAGAGGGCAGGGGACTTGTCGTGTTCACCCAGTTGCTCGGTGAGGCTGATGATCTGTTCCATCAGGTCCGGATGCGCGGTGCATGGCAAATGGGACAGCCACAGAGTCAGGATTGAACAAGCACATTGCAGGCGGCGATGGAACGACGAAGCCATAAACATCAGCAATGTCAGAAAGGCAGACGCACGAACGGTTCGAGCACGGGACGAAATGCCTCCAAGTCGGGTGTCTCCATGCCGACGATTTTCCCCATGTCGTCATAACGCCGACAACGCACTGCGGCTTCGTGATGTGGGTGCTGTTCAAACTCGCGCCCCTCATCGTCCGTCATCGGGCCGCCTTGCAGTTCAAGACTGCGTCGAGACGCTTCTGTGAGACCCGTAAAATAGTCCGGCTCGCGCCAGCACAGATAGCGTTTGGCCGTGACATGCAAACGAACTGGCTCGACGACTTCCGGGGCAAAGTATTTTGACAGCTTGTTCGCGCCCACATTTTCGTGCAAAGCATCCACGCCGCGTTTCGCGATGTCTTCACCGAGTTCGTGGCAGAGATGTCCGTAATCGTGCAGCAGACAGGCCGCGATGATGTGTGGTGCTTCGCCCGCTCGTTCGGAAAATGTGGCGCACTGCAAGGCGTGTTGGAGTTCCGTCACCTCCTCCCCGTACATCTTGTAGCCACGTTCGCGAAACACCAAAAAAATATCATCAATGATTTGAGTTGTCGTCATGCAGAATTAGCATGAGGAGGGAGATTGCTCGTGACAAACGACCTTCTGGCGACAATCGAAACGATCATGTGACAGGAGTGAGAAAAGGATTCCAGGTCACCTGCAGGATGAACCGCTTGAATGCCAAAAGTATTTGGCATCCGTGTCCTGGGTGAAGGTGTGGCCATGTTTTCTGTAGCCTTTCCCGGGATTGGTTTGTTTTATGCCTTACCCACGGCTGACGCCTGGGTTATCATCTGCCGGGCTTTCAGCCCTTTGAATCCGTGTCCATCCTTTTTCACAGCCCCAGTTTCTTAAACCGGTTGTTCACTTCCTTGAAATGGAAATCCAGCGAGCAGAGGGCTTCGAGTTCGCCCTTCTTGAAATGCTTGGAGACTTCGGGATTGGCCTGGAGTTGTTCAACAAAGTTGGCGTCGTCGCGACCGGCGTGTTTGACTTCCCAGGTTTTCATCGCGGCGTCCTGGCAAAGTTTATAGGCGGCTTCGCGCGTGAGGCCTTTCTTGATGAGCGCGAGCAGGACGGTCTGGCTGTTCCACATGCCGAGCGAGAGGCCGAGGTTCTTCTTCATGTTCGCGGGATAGACCACGATGCCGTCCATCAAGCGCGTGAGGAGGCCGAACATGTAATCGAGCAACGTGCAACTGTCGGGAAAGATGATGCGCTCGACGCTGCTGTGGCTGATGTCGCGCTCGTGCCAGAGGGCGACGTTTTCCAGCGACGCCATTGCGTTGCCGCGCAACACGCGGGCGAGGCCGGTGAGGCGTTCCCAGGTGATCGGGTTGCGCTTGTGCGGCATGGCGCTGCTGCCTTTCTGGCCCACGGTGAAAGCTTCCTCGGCTTCGAGCACTTCGGTGCGTTGCAAATGACGGAACTCCACCGCCCAACGTTCGATGCTCGCGCCAACGAGCGCCATCGCGAGTTGGAATTCGGCGTGGATGTCGCGCTGGACAACTTGCGTGGCAATCGGCGCGGGGCGGACGCCGAGTTTCTTGCAGACGTAAGCCTCGACGCGCGGTGACAAGTGTGCGCTCGTGCCGACGGCACCGGAGAGTTTTCCGACGGAAACGACATCGCGAACGGATTCAAGGCGGCGCAGTGCGCGACCAAATTCATCGTGCATGAGTGCCATCTTCAAACCGAAGGTCGTCGGTTCGCCGTGAATGCCATGGCTGCGGCCGATGCACGGTGTGAACTTGTGTTCCTTCGCGCGGCGGGCGATGACGGGCAGCAGCTTCTGCACGTCCGCGATCAAGATGTCCGCGCTCTGCATCATCTGCACGCCGTAGCAGGTGTCGCCGATGTCGCTGCTGGTGAGGCCGAAATGAAACCAGCGGCTCGCGTTGTCGTTGATTGCTTCGGCGACGGCGGTGGTGAAACCGATGACATCGTGGTTGAGAACTTTCTCCAGTTCCTTCTGGCGAGCGACGAGGCCGGGCAGGTCGGCGAACCATTTGTCGCAACCGGCTTTGATCTTCTTGAAATCCTTGGCGGGCACGACGCCTTCCTTCACCAGTGCTTCACTGGCGAGGAGTTCGATCTGCAACCAGATGTTGAGTTTGTTTTCGTCGGTCCAGATGGCCCGCATTTCGGGGCGCGAGTAACGCGTAATCATTGCTCAATTAAAAAGGAAAAATGAGAAATTAAAAAGGCGGAA
>CAMCWI010000104.1 GCA_945882065.1 Akkermansia muciniphila | reverse complement strand
AACGATATGAATTCTGAATCATTGCTCCCAACAGCACGCGACCCATTGTTGTTCACGCCCGGCCCGCTGACAACAAGTCTCACTGTCAAACTCGCCATGCTGCACGACGCTGGCTCGTGGCATTCGGATTTCAACGAGCTTGTCGCCAGTGTCCGCGAACGCTTGCTCGCGTTGGCCGGAGTATCGCGCGAAATGGGTTGGGAAGTCGTCCCTCTGCAGGGCAGCGGCACGTTCGGAGTTGAGGCTGTGTTTCAAACGTGCTTTCCGCCGTACGGAAAAGTCGTCGTCCTCGCCAATGGTGCCTACGGCGAACGCATCGCGCAAATGCTCCGTCATGCGCGAATTGCCCACATCGTACTTCGCACCGCCGAAGACACGCCCAACGATCCCGAAGCACTCGCCACATGCCTCGCGAATGATGCCGCCGTGACGCACGTCGTTTGTGTGCATTGCGAAACCACCACTGGCATCTTGAATCCGATCGAAGATCTTGGCGGCGTGGCGAAGCTGCACGGGAAAAATTTTATCGTGGATGCGATGAGCAGTTTTGGCGGGATGCCGATTGATTTCGAGGCTTGTGGAATTGATTTCCTCGTCTCGTCTGCGAACAAGTGCATCGAAGGCGTGCCCGGATTTTCATTTGTGTTCGCACGGCGCGAACTGCTCCTTGCGAGCGAAGGCTGGGCGCGCAGTTTGAGCCTAGATTTGCTGGCGCAACTTAAGGCATTCGAAAAGAACGGTCAATTTCGTTACACGCCGCCCACGCATGTTATTCTCGCGTTCGATCAGGCGTTGCGCGAACTCGAAGCCGAGGGTGGAGTCGCGGCTCGCGCGGCGCGTTACCGCCGCAATCATGAGACGTTGATGGAGGGCATGACGACGATGGGGTTTCGTTCGTATCTCGAACCCGAAGTGCAAAGCCACATCATCACCAGCTTTCATTACCCGGATGATTCGCATTTTGACTTCGCGGAGTTTTACAACCGCGTCGCCGAACGGGGGTTCATCCTTTATCCCGGCAAGATCAGTCAGTGCGACACCTTCCGCATCGGCAACATCGGTCGCCTCACGGCAGCGGATATGAGGCAAGTGGTGCTGGTAATCAGAGAAGTCATCGAAGAAATGGGTGTAAATCTTGCCCCGGCAACGCCGCCCGAAGATCATGAGTTTGCCAGCTCTTAGAAAATATTTACCGCGCTTCCGCCACTCCTCCATCCAACATATGCGTTCACTGATTTTATGCTGCATGCTGGTGACAAACTTTGCATCTGCGCATCCCGATAAGGTCGAACAGGCCTTGCTCACGCACTTTGCCACAGGCGCGCATCCCATGACGAACGCTCAGTGGAGCGACCTCACGCATCAAGTCACTGCCAAAGTTCTCGGCGGGCCGGAACTGGTTCACCTCGGCCCGGCGCAGGGTTTGATGCTCAACGGTGCGTCGGATGGTTTCGTCCTCGCGGAATCGCCGGAAGCGGCCAAAGCCATTCTGCCGAAGCGCGAAATTTCCGTTGCCGCTTGGGTCATGCTTCATCAGACCGCGCCGGACGGCGGCATTATCAGTCTTGCCCAGGACAATGGTGATTACGAAAAGGGCTGGATACTCGGCTACGACGAAAACAATTTCACCTTTGCAATTGCTTCAACCGGTGCGGATGACGGCAATGGCAAACTTACTTTTCTGAAATCTAAATCCGCCATCAAACCGGATCGCTGGCATTTCGTGGTAGGCACATACGACGGTGCGAAGATGCGCATCTTCGTGGACGGCAAACCCGAAGCCGAATCCGTGGAACAATCCGGCGACATACAGTATCCGCCGAAGGGCCGTTACGTCATGGGCGCGTATGCAGACGACAACGAGTTGACCTTGATGGATGGGGCGTTGTTTGAAGTGAAAGTTTATGGGCGCGTGATGACGGAGACGGAGATCGCGGACGTGGCCGCTAAGAATCAGGGATTGCTCGGCTACGTCGGTGCCGCGACGAACGCCTTCAACTTTATCGTGAAGCCGTATCTTCAATTCGGCACGCGCACCAGCATGACCGTGATGTGCGAAACGGAAAAGCCCGCGCAAATGGCTGTCTCGTATAGTCAGTTCCAACCGCTCACCAACAAGGTTGGCCGCAGCGATCTTCAGAATATCAGCGAGGTTACTATCTCCAACCTGCTGCCTAACACCGTTTACTATTATCGTGTCATCGCCACCGATGCTGCGAGCAACGTGCTGCGCAGCGACGTGTATTCCTTTCAGACCGCACCCAACGCCGATCAGCCGTGGGCGTTTGGAATCCTCGGCGACACTCAACGCAATCCCGAAGTCACGCGCAAATGCGCCGAGGGCATCTTCGCGTTGCGCCCGAATTTCATGCTGCACTGCGGCGACGTGGTGGACGATGGCTTCGCCAAGAATCAGTGGGTCGCCGATCTATTCGAGCCTTGTTCACAACTCTTTGCCTACGTGCCGGTGTTTCCTGTCATCGGCAATCACGAAAAAAATTCGCATTGGTATTACGATTATTTTTCGATGCCCGCGCCCGAATACTATTACACCTACACCTACGGCAATGCGCAGTTCTTCATGATTGATAGCAACAAAGATTGCAAACCGGGCAGCGAACAATACGAACGTATTGAGCGCGATCTTGCAGCGTCGAAGGCGACGTGGAAATTCGCCGCGCATCATCATCCGTGTTTCAGTTCTGACGAAGATGATTACGGCGACCGCTGGAAAGGATCGCCGCTCAAACCACTTAAATCGGGCGACACGAACGCGCGCCATCTCGTGGCACTCTATGAGAAATATGGCGTGGACATTGTGTTCGCGGGCCACATCCATTCCTACGAACGCACTTGGCCCATCATGCAGATGGCGGTGAACATGAACAAAGGCGTGCGTTACATCATCAGCGGCGGCGGCGGCGGCGGGCTGGAACAAGCCGCGCCGCAACGCGCGTGGTTCAGCCTGCATGTGCAACGCGGCCATCACTACTGCTTCGCCACAATCCACGACCGCACGATCCAGTTCAAAGCCTACGACATCGAAAGCCGGTTGTTCGACACGTTCGAGCTGACCAAGCCGGACGGACGATAACCTTTCAATAGCGCAGGCGGAAGAACTTGGTGGCGTCAGGACGGGAGTTGGTAAGCGGGCTGATTGCAGCGGGCAGGTCAGTCCAGCCGCCCAGGAGATTCGTGGTTTCCTGAAGTGTTCCCGAGCCAGTCCACTCCAAAACTACGGTCGTCCCGTAGCGCTGCAGGTTTAACTTCGTCCGCAGTCCAACCGCCTTTCCGTCGAGATTCCAGCCGGGATAAATCGGCACGTCGAGATATGTGAGAATTGTCGGCATCAGGTCCACGTTCTCGATGGGGGACGGAAGCTGGCCAGGGACGACGGCGCAGCCATTAAGGAAAAACGGAACGTTCAATTCATCGGGAGATTGTCCGCCGTGACTGCCCCCGGCAGTTCCGCCGTGATCGCTCACCACGCAGACCAGCCATTCCTCGCCCAGTTCGGTTTCGCGTTGCCGTACGGCTTCCAACACGGTGCCGATTTGGGCGTCCAGTTGGTTGAACGCAGCCAAATAGTTTACATTGCCGGGATGAAAGCCACTCGCGTGGCCGGTGGCGTCCATGTTGTCGAAATGCAAAAACAGCACGTCTGGTCCGGCGGAGCGCAAATGGCACGCGGCTTCGGTGGCCACCCGACTGTCCGAAAGCCCCGAGAGTTTGAAGCTTTCATTCGTGAGAATGATCGTGTTGATGGGTGACCAGTTTACAATCGAAGCCAAATACGCGTCGGGCCGTGCCTGCCGGAGGCGCGAAAAGAAATGAGGATAAGCACCATAATTCGGCGCGGTGAAACTGTTGTTCGAGACGCTGTGCTTGTTGGCCCAGACGCCCGTCAGGAGGCTGGACCAATCCGGCCCGCTCACAGTGGGCTGGCCGAGGCTGCACTGGGCGGAATAGCTATAAGCACCCTCGTTGGCGAGCCGATCAAGGTTGGGCGTTTCAGCCGCGAGTAGTGAATCCACCCTTGCGCCATCAATGCCGATGACCAGCGCGCGGCGGTTACCAAACGGGCTGTTGGTGCGGGCGACCGCAATTGTGCAGCCGGGACCGAGCGGAGCGATCGGGAGCTGGACAAGGAGGTTGGATGATTGCTGGAAGTGTGCGGCGATCTCGGCTGGGGAAAGTGCAGTGTTGTAGAGTTTCACATCCCTCACCAAGCCGTGCATCGGAAAGAATTCGTTGTCATCGTAATAGACACCGAGGCTGAACGGAGTCGCTGGGAAATAATTGATGTCCCCGGATTGGATCGTGCTTGCACCGGCGAGTTGGCCGTTGACGTAAATCAACTGATTCGAGCCATCGTATGTCCCGACCACATGAAACCAGCGGGATAGGGTGTAGTTGGTGTTGGCGGTCAAATAAGTGATGACGCCATCGCCGTCATCTGCGCCGGTGCTTGAGACAGCAAAGGTGAATTGATTGTTGTTGTAACCGAGTACCCAGCCGCGTTCGAATGAGCCGTTGTCCTGAACCGCACCCAGAATCCCGCCCCACGTTGTGCCGGAAAACAACGCCACCCACGACTCCACGCTGATTGCGCGTGTCGGCAAGGTCAGGCCGACGAGGTTTGTGGCGATCTGCGCGTAGGTGACCCCGTCGAGATAAATCGCCTCTACCCCGTTGCTGAGGTAGTGTGACTTGTTGCCGACAATGGTCGCGTCACGATGCCCGGTCAGGTCGTGAACCACCTGTCCCGTGATATTGCTGGCGGCGAAAACCCAATGACCAATCAAGTTTGTCCCGGGTGCGACGGGAACTTGACTGAGTTCAATGCCGCTGAGTCCAGCGAGATAGATTTGATTCACTTCAGTCGCCATCAGGGTGCGGCGCCAGATGCCGACGTCGTCAATGACGCCGTTGACGCTGACCTCCCCGTTATTCGTATATACGCCCGTGCCATCTTGTCCGATGTTGACGGGCAAGCCGGAATCACTCGATGTGGGAGCGTTTGTGCCGGTGGCCAATGCGCTGGTGGCTACCAGCAACCCGTCCACGTAAGTCAGGGCGCTGCCGCCTCGCTGAAAGCTGACCACCAGATGACGCCAACCGCCCCGCGCGATTAAAGTTCCGCCCGGACCGTCATAGTCCTTGCGCGAGTTGGGACTGCTTTCGCGATAATTCCATTGCACCCGTCCGTCCGCATCTGTGGCCAGAACCCAACCAAGGTTCGCGCCCGACACCCAGTCCTTGTTGGACAGAAATGCGGGATCGGCCGTCCAACTGTTCAACCGCACCCAACAACTGAGGGTGAAATCGTTCGTCGCACCAAATTGCAGATCGGGGCGGATGCCGAGGGTGACGTAGTTGAAGGTGCTGCCATTGGACGCGCTCGAAAACTGGAGCGCTCCGGAGCCGATCAAGCCCGTCAGGAACGCTGGCGCACCCACGGCACTCGCTTGGTTCTGGCGTCCCGAATTATCGGTCAACACATGATCAAAGGTCAAATGGACCACCAAATCATTCGTCACGCTTTGGCAGCGGCCTGGACTTGGCAGGAGCAAGGACAACAACAGCCATAACATTGAGATCCAGCAAAAGCTGGGACGCCTAGAATTTTGAATTGGAGGAAAGTTGCACCGCATAACCCGGATACTAACAGCTTGGCAAAAGCCCGCAGTTAATTCCTGGCAACAAACCCGCGACGTAACGAAAATTGACTGGTGCGACCACCGCTAGCGCGCATTGCGATTGAGTGCCTCCAAATCGTCGGACGATTCAACAGTGGGGAATTCAATGAGCAGATAACAAGATGTCATCGTAACAACCTGTTACCGACTCGCTCGTGCCATCCGAGTCAGTGAAGACTCCGATGCTGACGACCTTCGGCATTTTTTCGCCGGGGAATAGTTGCGCCCAGTCTCTTGTGAGATCGCGCTGCTCGTTCCACCAGATTCCCGCCTGCGCGTCGCCGCTGCGGATGGCGATGAACTTGGCTCGCGAAGTCATGGGATGATCAAATGTCGCATTGGTCTTCGCTAGGTTGGCCCAGACATAATTGATGGCGCGTGGCGGTCCGATGAATGTATCGAACGCCACAAACACCCGTCCCGAATGATCGAATGAGCGGGTGACGCTGTCTGTGCCGTTAGTCGGGCAACGATCAATCTTCCACCGCCAGGAAATGGTCATCGCAGGGGCGGGCTTGATTTCGAGTTTTGTGGCGAATGCGGAGGCGGTGCCATTGGCATGACCGACCAGAAATGCGTTGGAATTTTCTGTCACGACCCGGTAATCCGTCAATGCGTCGAACTTCACCTGCTGCCAGCGGCTGGTGGTTGGCGGGTCAAATGTTTCCCGAAACAAGATGCGGGGCAAGGCATTCGTTTCTTCGGCGAATGAACCGACCATCGGCCAAAGGAGCAGCGGTGCGAGGATTTTCAAAAGCATTGCGTAGAGTTTAAGCGCCGGTTCATTCCACAAAAAGTTACAAGCCGGTTACGACCCGCCAACGGATGGTGATGACGATAGATTTGCCACCAAACGTCAATCAGGCGACGGGTCGGTTACAGGCGTGTAACATTTTTACCGTTTAGAGAAATTTGGTTGCACTGACGGCAATAAAATTGCGGCATTGTGTCGCAGCGCACAATTCTTGTGATACAAAAACCAGAGTCAGCTGAGACATTCAGCCATCGTTCGATATGGATTTCCGACGTGCATCTCGGCACGAAACACGCCCAGGTGACCGCGCTCTTGGACTTTCTCCGCGTCAACGAGTGTCAGCATCTTTACATCGTCGGCGACCTCATTGACGGCTGGGAGCTGAAGCACAAATGGTTTTGGCGTGAAGAATACAATCTGCTCATCCAAAAATTGCTTCGCAAAAGTCGCAAGCAGACGCGCATCACTTACATCACGGGCAACCACGATGAATTCGTGGAGGAATTTCTTGGCCTTAGGTTTGGCAATGTAACGCTAGCGCGTCAGGCCATTCACACCGGCGTGGACGGGCGACGTTATCTCGTCATCCACGGGCATCAATGCGACGGCGTAGCGCATTTCAACCAATTATTTGACCGGCTTGGTTCGCGGATTTATCAACGTCTGCTGGACGTGAACATCTACCTCAATCGCATCCGACGGCGACTGGGATTTGGTCGGTGGTCGCTGGCCGCGTATCTCAAACAACAGGCCAAACGCGCCGTGAAACATGTCAGCAATTACGAAGAGGCGCTCGCTCAGATGGCCCGGATGCAAAAGCTCGACGGCGTCATCTGCGGTCACATCCATCGCGCCGAGATCAAGCCAGTCAATGGCGTGCAGTATCTCAACTGCGGCGATTGGGTGGAAAGTTGCACGGCGTTGGCCGAGGATTTTGAAGGCAATATCCGGTTGATACATTTCAATGAAAATCATGTTCTGCATTCAGGGCGAGGGACGGGGACACCTGACGCAAGCGATGGCGGTGAGGGAGATGGTGGAAGCTCACGGCCACCAAATCGTGGGCGTAGTCGTCGGCGTGAACCCGAAACGGTCATTGCCGAGCTTTTTCCAATCCTCCATGCCCGTGCCGGTGGCAACCGTGCCCACGATTGAGTTCGTCTATTCCAACGATCGCTCCGTGAACCTTTCCGCCACGCTCGGAGCGATGTTGTTCAATGCCCGCCGCCACGCACGCAGTCTGAAACAACTCGCGGCGTTGATCCTTGATTGTCAGCCGGACCTCATCATCAATTTTTTCGAGCCGCTTACTGCGCTTTACACCGCCACGCACCGTCGCCGTCCGCCTGTGTTGGCCGTGGGGCATCAATTCATGTTCGAGCATCCTGATTACATCCGCGTGCCGGGACTGCGGATGCAACAGGCGGGCATGAAATGGTTCGTTCGGCTTGTCAGCCTGTCGGCCACGCGGCTTGCGTTGTCGCTTTATCAAGCTCCCGATCTGCGCCGAAAATCACTCTTCGTCTGCCCCCCAATCCTGCGAAAACAGTTATTTCAGTTGCAGGCAGACCCGAACGGAAAATTCGCGCTCGTCTATTTGTTGAACCACGGTTACGCGGAGCAGATCATTCGCTGGCACAAGGCGCATCCCGAACTGGAGATGCATTGCTTCTACGACAAACCTGGTGCTCCAGCCGAAGATCGTCACGATGGCACGCTCACGTTTCATCGGCTCGACGGCGAAAAATTTCTCCGTATGATGGCCGCGTGTCGGTTCGTGGTTTGCACTGCTGGGTTTGAATCCGTCAGCGAGGGTGCATATCTCGGCAAGCCGCTGTTTATGGTGCCGGTGGAGAACCACGTCGAACAACAGATCAACGCGCAGGACGCGATCAAGGCTGGTTTTGGCATCACGGACAAAACTTTCAATCTGGATCGTCTTGGCGAATTGCCGGAGCGACTCAGCAACACAGTTTTTCGCGCCTGGGTGCAGGGCGCAGAAAGCATCTTGTTGCGGGCCATGGATCACGCAGTCAAAAGTCGTACATGAATACTGAAAGCGTCGTGCCATTGGTTGACGGTCCGAAGCGTAACGGCACTTTGCCGTCTGCAACTAATTCCGCTCTTCATTTCCCGAAGAACTTTCTTTGGGGCACGGCCACTTCCGCCACCCAGGTCGAGGGCCACATCACGAATGAGTGGACGAATTTCGTCGCGCCGGACGGCAAGCACTGTCGCGTTGCGTGCGATCACTACCACCGTTATCGCGAGGACATCCAATTGATGCAGGACCTCGGCGTCAAAGCCTATCGCCTGAGCATCGAGTGGTCGCGGTTGCAATCTGCGCCTAACGCTCTGCTGAATCGCACCGAACTTGAACGCTATTGCGACAAGCTGGACTGCCTGCGTGCCGCCGGCATCACGCCTATGGTCGTGTTGCATCACTTCTCCAATCCGCTCTGGATTTATCGTAATGGCGGCTGGACAAATCCCGCGACGGTGGCGGCGTTTGAAAATTTTGTGACACAACTCGTCCCCGCGTTGCGCAGCCGCGTTCGGATCTGGAACACATTCAACGAACCGGACACCTACGCGTCGTGTTCGTATCTGCTCGGCGAGTTCCCGCCATTTCACAAGGTTCGACTCGATTCGTTCCGCTCAGTCATCAACCACATGGGCGCGGCCCATCTCCGCTCCTGCGAAATCATCCGGCGCGCAGGCAGTGCTGCGGGCGAGATTGAGGTCGGTTACACTAAAAACTGGACGCACTTCGGCACGCTCAAGCCGAATCGTCCTTGGGATTGGTTCATGGCGAAGACGAGCCACACGATTTTTAATCGCTGGGTGATGGACGCCTTCACGCGCGCGGGCAGGAACAATGCCGCCACTTTCCAGGGTTTGAACTACTACGGCCGCGTGCGCTTTCACAACGGTCACTCGCTCACTCCGGCACGCGGGCGTTCGCGCGAAGAACTGGCCCAGCTTGGCGTGTTCAGCGACGATATGTTCGAGCGTTATCCGCCGGGAATGGAAACCGTCTTGCTCGACCTGCACCGCCGCGTCGGTTTGCCCATCTACATCACCGAACACGGGGCGGCCTGCGACGACGAGAAATTTCGCATTGCTGACTTGCGCGCCAATCTCACGGCGGTGCATCGCGCTATCACGCAGGGCGCGGACGTGCGTGGATTTTTCTACTGGTCGCTGCTGGATAATTTCGAGTGGCAGTTCGGCTACACCAAAAAATTCGGTTTGTTGTCAGTAGATTTCTCCAACATCAAGCTTCCGCGCTTTCCCAAACCCATCGCGGAAATCTTCCGCACGGCGTGTTTGGAGAACCGTGTTCCGTAGTCTGGTGTTTGGGTGTCTGCAAAAGCACCCGGACATTGTTTCAAAACTAGGACGACTGTTACGGACTCGCTTCACTTCAACGCCAATTCCAAGTCGTCAACGTTCCTTCCGTGAATTGTAACTCTCCTGTTGCTTACGACACCTAACCGTCGGTTGTTTTGCGGACACGCCGATGTAAAACAGATTCGTGACGCCGGACTAGGCGAGTAGTTTCCGTTCCCGAAACCAACAAGCCTCCCGAAGTCGCTCCAAACGTAGAACAGGACATTGAAACCGAAACATCTGATCGCATGAAACTCCTATCGTTATTGAACTCCATCGCCACCCCGCGACCCAACACGCTTCGAGCGGCGATATCACTCCTCGCAGTCTCATTGGTAGCCATCACTTCTGCGCGCGCGGCTCAAGCGCCGCCGCACAACATCTCTGCGGCAAATCTCGATGTCGCGCAAAACGACAGTGCGAATACGGAAGCCTCTGTGACGGTCACTGCTCCGCTTTCGATCAATGACATGCGCGTGCGTGTTGGATCAAATCGCGGCGATTACAACGTCCAGGTCGGCGACGTGGCCACCAACGACATCACGGATGGTTTCATACTCAGTTCAATCCGTCAGAACGGTCGCTATAACCTCGACGAGCAGAGCGAACCGTTTTACGGCGTCGCGGCGTTTGATGGCAACGCCAACGGTTTCTGGAACGTCGTTCAGGATGTCACTTCGGATCGCGCGGAGTATAACGACAACGTTGCTGTGGCGTATTTCCGTTATAGTAACTGGCTGATGGGTTGGGCGCGCAATTCTTCAGGCGGCAATGGCGCAACGAACAATCAGTTTCGCGCGACACCGGGATTGTTGCTTGGCACTCATTACAAAGGCATCAGCGGTGGTCGCTCTCGCGTGGACCTACGGTCGCTGGGCGTTTATTCCACCAACTCATTCAGCACGAACACCGGCGTGTTGCTCGTGAATCACGCCAAGAACGAAGGTAACTACGCGTTATCCGTCGCCAATGCGGACGGCACATGGGAAGTTTATGTGAAAGACAACTTCGGCAACGCCGCCAACCCGACAGCACTGGAACAAGACCCCGCTGCTTTCGTTTATATTCCCAAGACGAATAACAATGTTGTCTCTGGTAAGTTTGCTCTCGATGCGACCGGCACAAACGCCGTCATCCTCGTTCACAGCGGCAATACTCCGTCGTTCGCAATCACCAATCTCGCTATGGGTCGTTATCGTTTGACGATTCCCGGCGGTTCGCCCGCTGCCGGTGTGCTCATGATGTCTCCCGAAGGCGGCTACGCGACGAACTTCGACAACATCGTCACCTATGAAGCCGATGGAAATGGCTGGGTCATCGAACATCGCGATACCGGCGTTTATCCGCCAGAATTGGAAGCCTGCACCAACGAGCCGATTGCGTCCTTTGTTTATATCGCCGCTGCGACCCCAGGTTTCACGGTTACGCCCGCAAATAATTTGATCACGACCGAGTACGGTGTCACAGCCTCCTTCAGCGTGGTGCTAGACCTCGCTCCCACCAATGATGTCACGATCGCCGTTTCTTCGAGCAATCCGCTCGAAGGCATTGTTTCCACGAATTCGCTCACCTTTGACTCGACCAACTGGAACGTTCCTCAGTTCGTCACGGTGACGGGTCAAGACGACTTGTTGACCGATGGCAACATCGTTTACTCAATCGTTCTCGATCCCGCAGTCAGCACGGATCCGAATTACAACGGGCTGAATCCCGCTGACGTGGCATTGATCAATGCCGATGACGAACAGTCTGGCATCTCTGTCACACCCACGAGCGGTTTGGTGACCACCGAAGCAGGCGGCACAGCTACCTTCAACGTGTTCCTCAATCGCGCGCCTACGGATGACGTAGTGATCGCACTTTCTTCGAGCAACAGCAGCGAGGGCACACCGTCCCCAAACGCTCTTACGTTCACTGCGCTTGATTGGAACGTTCCTCAAGTCTTCACAGTGACCGGCGCGAATGACTTCAAACAAGACGGCACAAAGCCCTACACAATCGTAACGGCTGCGGCTGTCAGCTCTGATTTGACTTACAACGGCGTCAACGCTTCGGATGTTTCACTGGTCAACTTTGACAACGACGTTGCTGGTTACGTTTGGAACTACACGCTGCCCGTTCAAGTGGTCGAAGGCGCGACCGCGATCTATTTGCTCGCTTTGGGAACACAGCCTGACTCCAACGTCGTGATCACGGTTACATCTCTCAACACCACCAATGGAGCGACTGCTTCACCCGCCACATTGACGTTCACGCCCCTCAATTGGAACACACCTCAAGTGATCACGCTCACGGGCAATGATAACCTGACCAACAACGCTTCTGTGGCGTTCACCGTGAATCATCAACCGGCATCAACCGACCCGATCTATTCACAACT
>CAMCWI010000103.1 GCA_945882065.1 Akkermansia muciniphila | reverse complement strand
GAAGAAGCCATCTGGTCTGATGCCATGGGCGGATTCAGCGGATTCGCCATCGAGAAATAATTTTGAAATGAAGTTCGCCATCATAGCAGACATTCACGGCAATCTGGAAGCCTTACAAGTGGTGCTGGAGGATTGCAAAAAACAGGACGTGACTCATTACGCCTGCTTGGGCGACGTCGTGGGCTACAACGCCAATCCCAAGGAGTGTCTCGACATCGTCCGCACGATGAACATGCCGTGCGTGAAAGGGAATCACGACGAATACTGTTCCAGCGACGAACATCTCGAAGGCTTCAATCCTGCCGCTGCGGAAGCCGTCAATTGGACCCGCACGCAACTCACCGAAGATGACCGTCAATGGTTGCGCGATCTGAAGTACTCGCGCATGGTGACAAATTTTACAATCGTTCACGCCACGCTCGACGGCCCGCAACGTTGGGGTTACGTGTTCGACAAGCTCGCCGCCGCAGCCAGCTTCACCTATCAGAACACTTCGGTCTGCTTCTTCGGACACACGCACGTTCCCGTGGCGTTCGTGAAGGACAGCGTGGTTCGCGGCGGGACTTATTCGAAGTTCAAAACGGAAGCGGGCAAGAAATATTTCGTCAACGTCGGCGCCGTCGGCCAGCCGCGCGATAACAACCCGAAGTGCGCCTACGTCATCTATGACACGTTGGATGGCACGATTGAGATCCGCCGTCTGGATTACGACATCGCCGCTGCGCAGAAGAAGATTCTCGCAGCAGGATTGCCTGAGCGTCTGGCGGAGCGACTCGCTTACGGTAGGTGACAGGCGGCATAGCCGCTGCGCACGCGTGAGTTTCCCGCCCCACGCCGACATCCCGTTTCACGCGCTTGAAGATTCTCATCCTCAAACCCAGCTCGCTTGGCGATGTCATCCACGCCATGCCCGTGCTGCGGTTGTTGAAGCGTCACCATCCTTACGCCCAAATCTTCTGGTGGATCGATTCCAGTCTCGCGCCGTTGCTCGAAGGTGATCCCGACCTGACCGGACTCATCCACTTTGAACGCAAGCGCTGGGGCAAACCGCGCCACTGGCCGGAGATGCTCCGCGCCATCGCCGCGTTACGTGCGCACAAGTTCGATCTCGTCATAGACCTGCAATGTCTCGCGCGCACCGGCATCTTCGCGTGGCTCGCCAACGGAAAACTTCTCGCCGGTCTCGACGAACCCCGCGAAGGCGCAAACGGCTTCTACGACATCATTGTCCGTCGCCCGTCCTATCACACACACGCCGTGGACTGGTATCTCTCCGTGTTGCCGCCGCTCGGCGTGAAGGTGGAACACGATTTCAACTGGTTGCCGCAGCGAGCCGCCGTGGCCGCCAGCGTGAAAACGAAGTGGGATCTCGCAGACGCACGCTGGATCGCCCTGCAACCGGGCGCGCGTTGGATGAACAAGCGCTGGCCTGTGACGCACTTCGCGGAACTCGTGAAGCAGGCCGCCGCCGCGATGCCTGATGCACGCTTTGCCATCTTCGGCGGAAAAGATGATGCGGAGTTGGGCGAAGAAATTCTCCGCGCTGCGCCGGAGCGTTGTCTGAATCTCGCGGGGAAAACGTCATTGCCAGAGATGATCGAGCTGCTGCGCTTGTGCGATCTGTTGGTGACGAACGACACCGGGCCGATGCACGTGGCTGTGGCGCTCGGAAAACCCGTCATCGGCATCTTTGGCCCGACTGAACCGCGACGCACCGGGCCGTATGGTCAGCTCCCGAATTCACTGCGCATTCCGCTCCCCTGCTCGCCTTGCATGAAGTCCGAATGTGCATGGCACAACCGGATGGAATGTCTGACGGCCATCACGCCGGAAATGGTTTTGGCCCGGATGCGGTCTCTCATCACACACTGATCTGGAATTGTGTAGATACTCCGGACCCATATTAATGTGCAGAATTTATCGGTTGCTTTGACCTTAGAAATACACGATCGGTCACCATCCGTTGCTTCAATTGTCATCACTCTTATGGTCCTGCTTGCCCGCATCCGAGTCGTTTTCACCGAGGTGCAGAGTAACTCCAATAATGGGCAGTTTGATGGTGGCTGCGTTTGAATTGTGATTGGCAAAAAGCACCGCAATCCAAAGACCTGCTCCGATCAGAATGATTGCTCCCCATGCAGGATGGGCAGATGAAATGGCGTCCTCAGGTTTCCCCGTTTTCTTTCCAGTAACCATGGCGAGCGATATGTTTTCCCCGTGCCGGATCGTGTGCCATGCGAGGCCGGCGAGGTGCATCGCAATCACCGCAAGTAACGTCCAGGCGCAGATTTCGTGAAGCTCCTTAATGGCTTCCCCGCCATATCCGATGCCTGATAGGAACAAAGCAGGAACATGAGCATCGCAGCCATAGCGGAGCCGGGATTATTGCCAGCATAGAGCTTTGACTCCGAGACAGCCGCGCTGATCATGTATCCAACAATCTCACGCGGATGAACGGGATAGCTTGAGAACCGTGCGTAGCGCGAACCGACGAAACCCAGCACCACCCTCACCGCGAGTAGGAACAACGCCGCGATGCCGAAAACCATGTGCAATTGAAAAAGTGACTGTTCATTATCCACGAGGAATCCGATGCCGATGGCGGCGGTGAGAGATGCGGCGAACGCCCAGTGAAACAGACGTGCGGGGATGTCCCAAACAAGGATTTTGTTCATGGTTTAGTTGGGTAGTATGTGGCCGTTCCGATAGAATAGCGTGCCATTGATTCGCGTCTCTCACTACGCTGAGATTGTCCAATACCTCCCCAATTTTGGCGTCAGCGATATGCCACTCGCCGCAACTCGCTTCTCGAAATGCGCCACCAAGGCGACCACGAGCGCGCTGCGTTTCGGATCGCCCACCGACGCCACCAGCGCGGCCACTTCGCCTGAGCCTTTCCGTCTTTGTTAGCTCCTCGCCTTCGGTGATTTCCTAAACAAGTTCGGAGTATTAGCACGGTCCGAATTCAGATTTTGATTAACTCGGTTTGATGGGCGCTTTGGAGAGGGCTGCACATGGGTTTGTTCCAGTTGAATCGTTTCTTTAAGTCCACAGGTGTTTGGCAGCCAAGCCCTGTCGCGGAATTGTCGTAGCAGTTGTCTCGGATAACAGGCTGAATACTTCGGCCAGCCAGCCCGTCTACATTACGGTTTTGCGGCTTGCCTGACCGGGCAGCCCGCCTACAGTGACCGGATGAAAAAACTCTTTGCCGCAATCATGGTGTTGCTCACGTCGTTTTCACTCGCGCCTGCGCAGGTGACGGCGGAGATCACCATGAGTCAGGAACACTTCCTATTGGGTGAAGCCGTGCCTGCTGCCGTGCGCGTCACGAACCGTTCTGGTCAAAAAATAAAACTCGGTGAAGATGCGGATTGGCTCACGTTCACGGTTGAAAAACGCGGCGGAAATGTCATCGCCAAGTTGAGCGATCCGCCCGTGCAGGGAGAGTTCACTCTGGAATCCGGGCAGACAGGCATCCGGCGAGTGGAGCTTACGCCGCATTTTTCCCTCGACCGCAATGGCCTCTACCGGATCACTGCCAATGTCCGCATGAAGGCGTGGGATTCCACCATCACCACTGCGCCCAAAGAATTCGACATCATCAACGGGGCAAAGATTTGGTCGCAGGAATTCGGGATGCCGCTCCCGACCGGTGTGACGAATCGCGCGCCAGAAGTCCGCAGTTATTCGCTGGAACAGGCGAACTATCTCCGCACACAAATCCGGCTTTACCTCCGCATCACCGATGTTGACACCTCACGAGTGATCAAAGTCCTTCACGTAGGCCGGATGGTCTCCATCAGCAAACCGGACACGCAGATAGACCGCGCCAACAATCTGCACGTTCTCTACCAACACACCGCTCACGGTTATCTCTACGTGGTGATCACGCCGGACGGGGAGATCGCGATCCGCCAGACGCACGAGATCAACAATGGTCGTCCGCAGTTGCAGGGGGACGAGAGCGGGAAATTCCGCGTCGTAGGCGGACTGCGATTGCCATCGGACAACGATCTGCCCGCGCTGAAACTGATTGAAACCGATGCTGCTCCGCAAACGCCTTAACTATTTTTGAACAACGCCGCACTCATACTCGCTGTATTTGGATTTGCAACAGCATCGGCAGAAGCCGCCACCCAGGATGTTTTCGTGCGGCTCAAGAATGGCGACCGTATCACCGGCCGCCTGCTCGCGCAGGAGACCAATCATGTCATCATTGCGACAAGCTGGGCCGAATCACTCGCGCTGCCCATCTCTTCGATCAGCGGGTTTGAAACTGTGGGCGGCGAGCAGCTTTACTCCGCGCCGCATGGTTCGCCCAACACAAAGATTGCACCGCTCGCCGCAGCCAAAGCAAAACCCACAACCATCCCACCCAAGAGCATTCGCGGCAGTATCCAACTCGGCTCGAACATCCAGTACGGAGCACGCGACCAGGAGTTGATTTACGCACGCATCAGGGCGTCCTACGAACAACCCTACAAACGCGACCCGAAAAGATTCTTCCGCACCTTCGGCGACTACAGCGCGGATTACGGCGAGACCGAAAAGGTGAAGTCAGCAAACCGCATGACGGGCAGCGTAAAGACGGATTTTGACCTGAACGGACCCGCTTACTGTTACAACGTGTTTGGGGGCGGCTACGACGAGATTAGGAAGATTGACTCGCATTACCAATTCGGCCCCGGCCTAGGCTGTCATCTTGTCAAAACTCCGGCGTTCACTTTCGACCTGGAAGGCGGCGCGAACTATCAGGCGCAACGTCGCAGTGCGGGCGGAAATCTCGACAGCCTCTTCATCCGCGCCGCCCAGGACGCCACATGGAAAATCGCCCCGCGTGTGTCGTTCTCGGAAAAGTTCGAGTTCTTCGTCAATGGCGAAAACACGAGCCAGTTCCGTTTCCGATTAGATTCCACGTTCAGCTACAAGCTCATCGAAAATCTCTCGCTGAATCTCACTGTGACTGACCTCTACGACACTGACCCCGCACCGTCCGTGGATCAGAACGAATTTCAGATCCGTTCGTCCATCGGGATCACGTTCTGAAAGCAAGAAACACAAAACAAACGCCGAGACGCTAAGAACGCAAAGGGTCGTAGAGCAGAGATTGGAAGCAGGCGGTAAAAGTTGGATGCTGAATAATTTTCCTAACTCTGCGCTTCTCAGCGTCTCCGCGTTTTTCCCGTTCTGCTCAACGCAACTCATCTAGCGCCTGCACGCGGAACTGCATCTCTTTGACGATGGGGTTCGCGCGCTGCAAGACAGCCTGTTCGATCTGGCCGGGAAAGGCTTTCATCACCACGCGCACGGCGGCGATGGGTTCGCCGTTGCGATCTCGCAGCGGTTGCACCACGGACACGGTGTCCTTCTCCTTGCCGAAAAAAACATGACCACCAGAGATCGCACCCCGCTCGGAATCGCCGCCAGCCGCGCCGACTTCCGCCGCGTCTTTGCTCGCGATGATGCGCGGCTCGCCCATTTCGTCACGGACGTAAATCTTCAATCCCACGAGACGCGGATTGGTTTTCATGGAATCGCGGACCAGTGCGGCGGCGAACGGTTCGCGCGGCGTGTAGTTGATGCGCGTATCGGTGAAGCGACACGCGGAATCCGATTTCGTCCAGAACCCGATCTTGCCGGAAGCGAAGCTCGTATCCGTCAACTCCGGGATCGCCTCACGTCCGTTGAGCCACGAGCGGATTTTGTTGCCGTGACATTCGATCTTCAACTCATGCCACTCGCCGAGCTTCATCTCCAGTGACGGCCCGATGGGTTGACTGCGGATGCCTGCCACGACTTTGTAAAACCGGATGTTGTTGCCCAACGCGCTGGCGCGGATGACATAAAAATTTTTCTCGTCCTGAAAACGGAAGACGATTCCCGCCATCTGCTCCACCAGTCCGTCCACGATCTTAAACTTCGTCGTCAGCGTGAAGTCATCGAACTTTTCCCGCTGATAGACGCACATGGGAAAATGTTCGTCTTTTACATTCCGGCGCGTCTGGGTCAACACGACGCTGTTCGTTGCCCCAAGAGATTCATCCACACGCGCCAGCCATAAACCGGGCTGACCTTCACCTGCGACCACATTGGTGAAACCGGCTGGAGATTGCTCCGCGCCAGCGTCGCCCAAGTTCAAAACCAATTCTACGCCTCGCACCGGAAGCGCGAGGAGACAGAGAACAACAATTGCACGACTAAACATCCCGGCGAGCGTGACAAACTTGCCGCCCAGCGACAAGGAAATGCGCCAGCCACACCGGAGGCCTCCGCAGGGTTTGACATTTTCACCGCGAGTTTGGACTCTCACCCGCGCATGACTGTCAAACCGTGGAAATTCATTTCGTCCAAACTGCTCAACAAGTTTCGCATCTTCAATGTCCGCTCGGACATCCGGGTGTCGCCGCGCACGGGGCGTGAACACGACCTATTCGTCATCGAATGTACCAACTGGTGCAACGTCATCGCCATCACACCCGACCAAAAGATCGTGATGGTGGAGCAATATCGCCCCGGCTCGGACACGGTGGAGCTGGAGATTCCGGGCGGGATGATTGATGCCGAGGACAGTTCGCCCGTGGCGGCGGGCGTGCGGGAGTTGCGCGAAGAAACGGGTTACGAAGGACGCGACGCGCGATTGCTCGGTGAGATTTTCCCGAACCCGGCGATCATGAACAACGTCTGCTACACCATCATCGTGGAAGATTGCCGGTGTGTTCACCCCGTGGAATTGGATGCTGGCGAAGACCTGTCCACGCGGCTTGTGCCTGTGGCGGACATTCCACGTCTCGTGGCAGAAAATAAAATAGGCCACTCGCTTGTGGCGGTGGCCTTGTATTACTTCGAGCTTTGGCAACGAGGCTTGAAGCCGACGCCAAAGTCGGGTGCTTAATTCTTCTTGAAGAAATCCTTGATGACGTCAGCGACACGCTGGATTTGGGCGTCGGACAATTCAGGATAAATCGGCAGGCTGAGGCATTGGCTTGCGGCTTTTTCCGTGACCGGGAATGAACCTTCCTTGTAGCCGAGATGCGCGTAGCACTTTTGCAGGTGCAACGGCAGCGGATAATGCAATGCGCAACCCACGCCATTGTCTTCGAGATGTTTCTTGAGCGCGTCACGTTTCGGATGGCGCACCACATAGAGATGCCAAACGGATTCAGCCCAAGCGGCCTGCGTCGGAAGTTGCAGCGGTGTGTCTTTGAGAAGTTCCGCGTAACGCTTCGCCACACGCTGACGACCCGCCGTCCACGCCGGCAAGTGCGGCAGCTTCACGCCCAAAACCGCGCCTTGAATGCCTTCCATGCGGTAGTTGAAACCGATCTCGTCGTGATAGTAACGCACGGTCGAACCATGTTCGCGTAATGACCGCGCGCGCTTGGCGTATTCAGCGTTGTTGGTGACCAAGGCACCGCCTTCGCCGGCAGCACCAAGGTTTTTGCCGGGATAAAAACTGAAGCAAGACATCGCGCCAAATGTGCCGACGGTTTTGCCTTTATATTTCGCTCCGTGCGCCTGTGCCGCGTCTTCCACGACCGGCAGATTATGCTTCTTCGCAATGGCAAGAATCGGATCAATGTCGAACGGATGCCCGTAAAGATGCACGGGCATGATGGCCTTGGTACGTGGTGTGATGGCTTTCTCGATGTTTGCGGGATCGAGATTGAATGTCGCATCATCCACGTCCACATAGACGGGAGTGGCGTTTGCGTAAGAGATCGCCCAACTGGTTGCCACAAAAGTACACGGGGTGGTGATGATTTCGTCGCCCTGTTTGATGTTCAAGAGCAACAACGCCACATGCAACGCGGACGTGCCACTGTTGAACGCCACGCAGTGTTCCGAGCCGCAATACTTCGCGAAGTCCTTTTCAAATTGGACCACGTCCGGCCCAAGGCAGAACGAGCAGGCGTCAAGGTTGCGGGCGATGGCAGCGTCAATCTCCTTGCGGAGCGGACGGATTTGCGCAGGTAGATCGAGGTATGGGACTTTGTCGTGCATGTGATTTAACTTTCAAAGTGGTTGAAAACAGGACGACAGATTAGTTGAGGGCGGGACAGGCGCAATTTTTTTCCATACGGATTCGCGTTCCGGGTTTTTCCCGGGACACCGTTCAAGGATTCTCCATCACCCAGATCACGGTGCGCTCACGCCATGCGTTCCAATCCGTGCCGTAGTCCTCGCGCAGGATTGATTTCAAGATGAGTAACGCCTCACCCGATTGATTATCCACAGGCGACCGCGCCACTTCGATCAGCCACGGCAGCTTTACCGAGTTGGGGCGCGACAGCAGATCAGCAAACACCACGCGCCGCACCGCAGCAGGCGTGGCGGCATTCGTGAGTTGCGAACCAAAACTCCCAAAGGACGCATCCGACAACAAACGACCCGCATGTTGCGCCACGTCCACCTGCCCCTCGGCTGGAGTCTGCGGCAACATCGCGAGCAGGGTGTTTCCCTGATCGACCACAGAGCTGCCAGAAATCAAAATCTGACTAACCTGCGCCTGCCAGTTCGTCATGACCACTGGCGTGCCAAATGAACTTGTCTCAGACGCTCGCGCAAACGCCACCAAAGGCTTGGGGTCAGCCACTTCAGTCACCTGTTTTTGGGAAACATTGCGCCAGATGGTTTCTACGCCAGCAACAACCAACCCGACGATGACAATATGTTTAAGTTTAAGCTGCATGAACGATTCAGTTGCCTCTGGTGAAAGCAGGATGTCCGCCAGCGCGAAGAATTTTCTGACGCAGCCCGAAGATCGCAGTAAAAAAAGTGAAATCAGCCCATTCACCCCCGACTACTGGCCGGAAAGGGCTGGGAATTGTCACAAACAGAACCGCCACGCGTACCGTTTTTAGCCGCCGCATAACACGCATCCCGAACTTGAATACAACAATGCTTGTAACGTCATGCCACCGTCGCGCTATCTTCTCTGCGGATGATTGAACCCCAGCAAACACTCAATGACGCTCCGTTGGTGCGAGCCGCCCGGTCCGGCGATCACGCCGCCTTTGCGTCATTGCTCGACGCGCATCTGCCACACGTCCGGACTTTCCTCGCCTTGAAAGCACCCGTGCCGCAGCTCGTGGACGAGCTGGCACACGACACGTTCATATTCGCGTTCCGGCATCTGGATGAGTTCAAGCCTGGCACGTCGTTCCGCACGTGGTTACGGGCCATCGCCTGGAATCTGCTTCGCGCCGAGGTGCAACGGTTCGCCCGCGAGCGGGTGCAGCAGGAAAAGTTTGCCGTGTGGCAGCTTGCTGATTTTTCTACCGCGTCCGAAACTGCGCCGTCCGCCGAAGCCGAACATCTTCAAGACTGCCTCGCGCAACTCGATGGCCCGCTCCGCGAACTCATTGCTCTCAAATACCGCGACGACCACTCGACGGAAACCATCGCCGCGCGACTCAAGCGCAGTCTTGTCTGGGTGCGCGTCTCGCTCTTTCGCATCCGCCAGCAATTGCGCGAGTGCATCGAAGCCAAACTCAAAGGAAGCCAGCCATGTTGAACGAGCAGAATCTCATCGCTTATCTGGAAAACACGCTCCCGCCCGACGAGCGCGCCCTCGTCGAAGCGGAACTGGAGCGCGACCCGCAGCAACGCCGCCAGATCGTCCGCCACATGCAACTCGACGCGGCGTTGCACGCAGCCCTGGGTGAATCAAAATCTAACGAACGCGTGAAGCAATCCGTGCTGGCCGTCATCTGCGGTGAAAGCGAGGAAGCCATCAAGCAACAAGTGCTGGTGGACACCGGTTCAACTTCCCGCCCATCCTCGATTCTTCAGCTTCTATCCTCCATCTTCCGCCGCCCCGCATGGGCGCTTGCCGCCGCCACGGCCTGCATCGCCATCTTCCTCGGCGTTTGGTTTGCCACACGCCACGCGCCGCTTGCGCTAGCCATCGAGACGCCAACCCAAGTTGCCCTTGCCTCCGGCATGGTCATCCCCAAGTCCGGCGATTCCATCCGCGCCGGGGACGCCACCTTAGCGACCGTCACGTTTGCCGATGGAACAATTCTCCATCTCGAACCCGGTGCAGAAATCCGGCTGGAATCCGTCACCACACCGCCGCGCCACGGCGGGAAGCAACTCAAACTCATCAACGGTTCAATCTCCGCCACCGTAGCAAAGCAGCCGCCCGGTTTGCCATTGCTCATCCAAACGCCGCACGCGCTCGTCACCGTGGTCGGCACGGAATTCGATCTCACAGTGGGCACGAATCAAACGCAACTCGAAGTCGAACACGGTCTGGTGGAATTTTCCGGCACAGGCAGCACAAACCCCCTCGCTGTCGCCGCAGGCGAACTGGCAGTGGCCACCAAAGGTTTACCGCAGGCGCAACGGCTCGCGCGCAATCCATACTTCTGGCCGTTCAGCAGCGCGAGTCCGTGGAACACTCCCCTCGGCAGCGGCGCAAAGTTTGAACCGTTGCCCGGTCAGCCGTTCCTTGCCGCCGGCCCGCTGGTGCGTGCCATGCGTGGGCGACATCCCTTCTTCGGTCGGCCCACGGATACTGTGCGCCGCGTCTGGGTCGGGGGCGAAGTCCGCGCCGAGGTGCGCCTGGGTGAAAATGCCTTGCCGCCCACTGGTTTGATCGAGCCGGTGGTGCTGATGCAACGCGCGCGACGTTACGCGCTGGAGTTGCAAACGGTTCAAGTGCGTCCGGATGGCGACTTGGAAGCCGCGGACATTGAGCGCACCGATCTCGCGGGCAGCGGCCTGAGTCCGTCTGCCATTCCCGCGAAGCCGTTCGGACTATCGAGTCTCGGCGGGCTTATTCGCATGGGCGAACTGAGCGGTGGCATTCGCCATGCGCTTTCCGCCCGCGTCCACCGAGAGCGACTTGGCGGGCGGAGCAGTTTTCAAAAACCCAGCACCGTCTGGCCGGCCGTGGGTGGAGACGCGCCAGACGAAGCGATGTTGAACGTCGGCACATTGCTGGCAATTCCGCCGGGCGTGGACATTCGCGCTCTCGTCGGCAATTCCGGCGCGGCCTACGAACTCGCGCGGGCGATGCAGGATTATGGCGTCTATATTTCAGGCTATGGAAACGCTGCGTTTGCCTTGGTTCGCGGCGAAGCAGAGTTGAACGTGGCGGATGAAGATAAAATCCTGAACGAACTCGTGCCGCTCCTGCAAGTTGTGGCCAACAACACCGAAGCCACTCCCGGCGGCGGCGGCACACCCCGCCGCGAAGCCGCGCCCGCATTGCCGATTCAAACCCGTTAAGCTCTGACGAACTTTTATTGCATATGCGACAAAAGTTCGTCGGTCGATTGGCTGTAACATCCTGCCTCGCTCGCGCTATTAATCACTGAATGAAGTTGAAGCATTTGATCCGCGCACTTGTCGCCGTGTTCGCCGCCACTTTGGTTGGCCCGGTCGCCGCCGCCAACACGCCCCCCGTCATTCTCGACGCCCGGGCCACGCCGAATCCCATGCTCTGGAATCAAGCGAACGTTTACTCCGTCGCCGCGCAGGATGCGGACGGCGATGCTCTGACGTATCGCTGGCTGTTCGCGGATGGTTTGATTGCCACGAACGCCGTCGCAACCAATCTGCTGCCTTCCGGTTTCAACAGCAACGTCGTCAGCGTGACGGTCAGCGATGGTCACGGCGGCAGCGCGACGAACACTTTCTCAATCACCGCGCAAAACGATCCCACCATGTGGTTCGGCAAAGTGGGCGAGCCGTTCGCGCCGGACAACTGGACGCGCGGCCACAAACGCGCCCTCGTCATGACGCTGGCCTTTCCCGATTTCACTCCTGTCATCACCAGCAACGCCATCGCCAGTTCCATGCTCTCGGCCAGCAACTATTTCAATGAGTGTTCGCACGGCCAGTTTCAGTTCGAGGCGGTCATCACCCCGGTGCTGTTGATGTCCAAGACAACGACGAACTACGCTGCGCCGAATTTGTTCTCGCTGTTTGTGGAAGCTCATGAAGCGGCGAGGGCAACTGGATTCGCGGCGGAAGATTACGACTACGACGTTTACCTTGAGCCCGGCAACAAACTAAATCTATCCGCCAGCACCGCCTCGATCGCCAATCGTTTGTGTCTCCTCAACCAAAACGGCCCGATCCTCAACGCGGGCGTGGTTAGTCATGAACTCGGCCATTGCCTTGGCCTGGATCACGCGAACCGTTGGAACACTTCGGACCGCTCCCCGATCGGTCCGGGCGTGGACCTGCCCTACGGCAATCCGTTTTGCGTCATGGGCGATTCGACTTCCTTTCCTCGCGGCCATTTCATCACGCCCTACAAACATCG
>CAMCWI010000102.1 GCA_945882065.1 Akkermansia muciniphila | reverse complement strand
ATGGCGGCCTCGGTTACGTTGTGGCGGCCCTCATTCAGCAGAGCCGCCGCACGGTGAATCCGGTATCCTTGCAGATATTTCACCCACGGAATACCAAGTGTCTGTTGAAAAACACACTTCAGTCGGGATTCGCTCAAACCAACTGCCCGGGAAATGTCCTGAGCATACACCGGCTCGGTGTATTTCTCGCGAATATATTTCAGCGCTTTCAAAATTGGCTGCCAGTCAATGTCCAAACCGCCACTGCCAATGTTGCGGCCTAGCGCCTGTTCCCAGCGCAAAAGGCGCACAAGCATTTCCATGAGGAGCGTGCGCAAGCGGACTTCGCGTCCGAATCCGGGCTGCGAAAACTCGTGATAAATTTCCTCGAAACGATGGCGGAATTCCGCGCGATACTTCGGCGGAAATCGCACCACGCGCTGGGCGGCGGGTTGCTTCACGGTGAACCGGCGAAGGATACGCACGCCGTCGCTTTCCGGACCAAGTTCAACCAGTATCCAAGGAAGAAAGTAAACGGTGATGTAACTGAACGGGAATTTATCAATCACGCCCCAGTGCGGAACTCCCGGACCGAGCAATAGCAACTCACCGGGGCCGCGACGCACCTTTTCATCCTCAATCATGGATGTACCTGGGCCGCCTTGCAGGACGATGCTGCATTCGCAGTAAGGATGTCGCTCCGGATGCGGCGTCGGTGGGCCTTCGGTAATCGTGGCGCTGCGGACCCAAATCGGGCTGGTTTCCGTCAGCGGCTGGCGTGACTCGGTGACGTCCAACAGCCAGGCCAAATTTTCAAACCGTCTCTCGTCTGGTTGGTTTTGATGCATGTCAGTCCAAGGGGGCTGTTACCGTGCGAAGGTGGATTTCATTTGCGGCTGAAAGTGAATGGAATGCCTTGTTCCAGCAATTGATACGCATCGCCCATGCCCTGCAACTTCAGGTTCGTATGCAACATCTGGGGCGGCTGGCAATTGTCGAGGAACAGATCGTGATGGCAGGGAATCACGCGCTTCACGCCCAGGCGCTTGGCCAGCAATGCCGCTTCCGCCGGGCCGAGATTTCGAAAAGCACCGTTGATTACCACGGCAAGCACATCCGGCTTGTGCGGTGCGACGGCATCAGCAAGCAACTCGTGGTAAGCCGTGTCGCCAGTGAAATAAACAGTCGGGCCGTTGGTCACGAATACAAGATAGCCGACGTGGGTCAGGTCATCGCCGCCAAACGGAATGGCGAACGTGGCGCGGATGGCGAGATCACCCACAGTGACCGTTTTGTTCGGCCAGATCATCGTGGTTTCCGAAGCGGGCACACCAAAAGACTGGAGTTTTTCAAGCGCTTCGGCCGGCGCGACGAACGGTCCCCGCCCGCCCGCCTTGCGATACGGCCCGATGGTTTCCGGGTCGAGATGGTCCTGGTGGCTATGCGTGATTAAGTAGCGATCAATGCCCACGAGGTCCTTGGCCGCAATTGGCGGCGGCACTTGGCGATCCATTCGGAAATCATGCTGCTCGCCGATGCCCTTGCACGAATTGGATAAGTAGGGATCAAGCGCCAGAACTTTTCCTAGCGGCGACTTCACGATGAATCCTGCCTGGCCCAGCCACCATATCGTCACCGCGCCGCGCGAGACGCGGTGCGCCACAATTTGTTTCATGGTCAAACGCTTCAAGTTCCAGTCCTCATATGTTCCCGCGCCTGCTTGACGACCCTGATGAGATCCGCGGCGTTTTGCGAAATGCGGTCGAAATCCCGCGCGGCAATCAGCGACTTGCTGACGAGTTCGCCGCCCACGCCTACGGCACAAGCGCCGGCCTTGATGTAGTGCGGCGCAGTTTCGCGGTTCACCGCCCCTGTCGGCATCAACTCAATTTGCGGATACGGCCCTTTCAAATCCTTGAAGAACTGCGGCCCAGCCACGTTCGCCGGGAAAATTTTTATTACATCGCCACCCAACTCCCAGGCCTCGAGCACTTCGGTCGGTGTCATCGCCCCGGGCATGCAAGCGATTTCTTGCTGGCGACAGACTTCGATCACGGCCGGTCGCACGGCCGGCGAAATGATGTAACCCGCGCCTACCTGGATTGCTGCGCGCGCCGTGGCGGCATCGAGCACCGTGCCAGCACCGATGACAAGTTTATCGCCCAGCACTTCCACCGCTTGCTGGATCAACTTGAGCGCGTCCGGCACAGTCATGGTGATTTCGACAAATTCAACTCCGCCTTTCGTCAACGCTTCCGCGACTTCGATCAATCCATCCGAAGATTCGGCGCGGAAAATCGCCACCACTCCGCTGGCCTTGAGCCGTGAGAGCACGTCCTGTTTGTTCAGTCTTATGAGCATTGGGCTTTCAGAAATCACGCAGAAACCCGCCCGCCGTCCAACCGCCGTCCACGCAAAGCGTCTGGCCGGTGATGTAGCTGCTTTCCTGCGCGGCGAAGAACAGCACGGCATGAGCGATCTCGTCAACGGTGCCGGGCCGGTTCAACGGCACGTGGCTCAACATGCGTTTCGCGCGCTCCTGCATAATGGCTTCGGTGCTGTAAAAAAGTTGCTTCGTTCCTTCCGTCAGGGTCGAACCGGGCGCGACACAGTTCACGAGGATATTGCTAGGGGCGAGTTCGATGGCCATCGTGCGTGTGAGATGGATCACGCCCGCTTTGGCGGTCGTGAAGGCGCACTGCAATCGCGCTGGCACGACACCAAGCACGGAGGAAATGTTCACGATGCGGCCCGACTTGCGTTCGACCATGTGACGGCTGGCGGCGCGGCTCGCAAGAAAGAGCCCCGTCAAGTCCACACTCAGAATGCGCTGCCATTCTTCCAGCGGGAATTGGTCAATGTTCACGCGGTGCTTCATGGTGTTGATGCCGGCGTTGTTCACGAGAATATCTAGCCGACCCTGTTCTTTGATGATCTGGGCCACGCCGGCTTCGACCTGCGCCTCACTGCTGACATCCATCGCGAGCGCCGAGCCTTTCGGTGATTGAGCCGCTGAGACTTTGGCGGTCGCGAAATCGAGATCGGCATAAACCACGCGGGCGCCGTTGGCCGCAAGCTGGTCAGCGATGGCCTGGCCGATTCCCCGTGCCGCACCGGTCACGAGTGCCACCTGGTTGGTGAGGTCAACTTTCATGTTTCATCAGACTGGCATTCCCTCTGGGCCGCGCTCAACTTGTTTTCTCGGGTTTGTATTCGTTTTTCGTTTCTCCGGTGACCAAGGCTTGGGGGTGAGCAAAATTCGTGCGACTGCTCCGATTGCCGACTTGCTCCCACGATAGCACCAGACTTGGGATTCATCCGAACAAGTCAAGCGTCCGGTGCCGTGGCCGATGGCCGGGACGTGATATTCCATTTCACTGAACGCCCCGAGTTGGCTGTTCACGTTGCAGGCTTGCACGGCAAAACCGAGCTGGTCCGGCTCCGACCATGGCGCATCCACGTACTCGCCGGATGGGTTCAGAAAGAAGTTCCGAATCACGAGCGTCCACTGGTTGTCCGTTTGCCGGAGATAGCCCATGCGATTGGCGAGTGATGCCGCGCGCAAACTGATCTTGTGCTCGCCCGCCTGTCTCATCCGGTACCGCACGAGATGATCGGTAATAACAATGTCCCGCGCAGGAATGCTGCCCTTGGAACTGAAGATCTTCCGGACCGAGGCGCGGGAGAGCGTCGGAATCAGCAACTCTCCACCGTGCGGCAGTTGCGTGAGTTGCCACAGACCGACCCGCGAACGCGGGCGCCGGCTCTCGCCCAATAATTCAAAAGTCGTTGTCTGGGTGTAGCCGGCGTATTGAAGTCCCTTGAACTTCAAGTCGCGTTCGTGGCGCAATGGATTTGCGGCCGGTCCGAAGCTCTTGGCAATTCGCGCAGCCAGCGTTTCGCGCGACCGCGAAAGCCGAACGGCCAAACGATTCATCAGCCGCACGTCACCCTGCTTTTCAAGCAACTGATAATTCCCTGGATCGAGCGAACGTTGCTGGAAGTAAGTGTCGAGCTTGGGAAATTTGGGAAAGAAAAGATCCATTTCTGGTGCGATCCACGTCCGGTCTCCACCGGAGTTGTGCCAGTTGTCACTGCGGAAGAACCCGCGCGCCGAGTCGGGCGAATCGAAGGCGGGATTCGTCCAGAGGAAATTCTCCTCACTTCCTGGCGCAGACACGCCGAGCACCCTCCCGCCGTGCGGCAGCAACATCACACGCGTGCCGTCGGGCCAGTACAAGACCCGGACCGGCTTTCCGACCTGACGCAAAGTTTCGCGTAGCTTTCGCATCAGTTGGTGAGGGGCTTGTTCGCCCCACTGGTGGCCGCCAGCATCAAGCGTTGTTCGTTGGCCTCGGCCCTGGTAAACTGGTCGGCGATCCGGCCACGTGCCAGCACCATGAACCGATCGCACAGCGCGAGCAACTCGGGCAGTTCCGAAGAGATCACGACCAGCGCGATACCTTCCGCCGCGAGGCTCATCATCAACTTGTAAATCTCGTTCTTCGCGCCGACGTCAACGCCCTTGGTCGGCTCATCGAGGAACAGCACGCGGGGCTTCGGGAACAGCACCTTGGCGAGAACGACCTTTTGCTTATTGCCACCGCTGAGGTTTGCCACCGGCGTCCGCACGGAAGGGGCGCGAATGGAGAGCCGCTCCAAATAATGCTGGGCGCATGCGGTTTCGCGGGCCCGGTCCAACACGCGCCAGCGGGAAATCTGCGACAGATCGTGCAAGGTCACGTTTTCCTGGATGGAGAAATTGAAAAGCAGGCCGTCTAGTTTGCGATCCTCGGTCAGCAAACCCAGCCCGCTGGCCTTTGCTTCCCGCGGAGTGCGCACGGCGATCTCGCGACCTTCGACAAACACTCGTCCGCTGTGGGGCAGCCGACCGTAGAGTGCGTTGACCGTTTCACTCCGGCCCGAACCGACCAATCCCCCGAGGCCGAGAATCTCGCCGCGCCGCACGGAAAAACTGACGCCCTCCACGACGTTGCGATTCGCCAGATGCGGATGCGGCACGGTCAGGTTCTCCACGCGGAAAACCTCCTGGTCGCCAATCGCGGAATCGCGCGCGGGGTAAAAGTTGTCAATTTTACGCCCGACCATCGCCGCCACGATTTCGTGTTCATCGAACTGCGCGCGTTCAAATTCTGCGGCGACCGTGCCATCGCGCAACACCGTCGCGTGATCCGCGATCTCGAAAAGCTCGCTCATCTTGTGCGTGATGAAGATGGTGGTGAGGCCCAGTTCCCGAAGGTGGTGGACCACGCGGAAGAGATTCTGCGTCTCGTCAAGCGTGAGACAGGCCGTCGCTTCATCCAGAATCAGCACCGAGGGCCGCGTGGCCAGCGCCCGGGCGATCATCACGAGCTGCCGCTGGCTGGCGTTGAGCGTGACGACCTGGCGGTGCGGATCGAGTTGAAGCTTCATCGAGTCGAGCAGCTCTGCCGCGCGGGCGAACAATTTCTTGAAACTGACGATGCCGCCGCCGCCTTCGTTCCACAGCCCGACGAAGATGTTTTCGGCCACGGTCAATCCCTCGATGACGCTGATCTCCTGTGGCACGTAACCGATGCCCTGTTTGCGGGCATCGAACGGGGAACTCAAATGGACCACGCGGTCGCGAAGCAAAATCTGCCCCTCGAAAGATCCGGCCGGGTACACACCATCGAGGATTTTCATCAGCGTGGATTTGCCCGCGCCGTTCTCACCAATCAAGGCATGAATATTGTTTTGTTTAACCTGGATCGTGACTTCGGACAAGGCGCGGACGCCCGGGAATGTTTTGGAGATACGCCGCATCTCCAAGGCAAAGGACGGGTTCAAATGGGAGGCCGAATTCAGCACATCAACAGCGGTGCGGGGTTCAGCGATTGATGGCGGCTTCCACCTTGTCGAGCACCGCGAGGAACGGGCCGAGATTGTCCTTGGTGATGAAGGGCGCGGGCAGCTTCGTCCACCACGGGATTTTTTCGCCACGGACCAGCTTGTCGAGCAACTCCGCCGCACCGTTCGACTCCTCCCACAACGGCTGGCCGATAACGGCATAAACGGAACCGTCTTTGACTAGGTCCAGATTCACGCGCGTGTAGTCCATGGCCACGGCGACCACTTTGCGTCCCGCTTCGCGCTGCGCACCCGCCCACGTCGTGGGGCCATTGCCGGTGGTGGAAAACGCGGCCACCACGTCGGGATTCGCCTGAAGAATGGAAACAGCGCGAGAGATGGCCTTGGGGGCATCGAAGCCTTCTTCCATCGGCGGCAGCACTTTGACGGCGGGATGAAGCTGCTTGATCGTTTTGGTAAAAACTTCGGCGACGAGGTTCTCGGTGGAATTGAACGAGCCTTGCGTGATGGCCACGGTGCCTTTGCCACCGATTGCCTTGGCGATTTCACGGGCGGCTTCCTTCGCATATTCCGCCGGATCACAACTGATCACGCCACTGGCGCCGGGGACCGAACCCTCGGGCACTGGAAAGTGCGGCAGGATGACCGGCATGCCGGTCTTGGAGGCTTTTTCGATGAACGAATTCCACGAGGGATTGCCCGTCCAGACCGCCATGCCCGCCGCGTCGCCTTTTGCCACGGCTTGTTCCGCCAAAGCAATAGTGCCGCTGAGATCATCGTTATCCGTGCCAATGATTTCGGCCTTATACCCAAGTCGTTTGCATCCTTCAGTGAACGCGATTTGCGTCATTTGATGGACGGGGTGGCCCTTTAGCGATTGGACCCAATAGAACTTCTTTGCCTTGAGGCCGGAGGTGCTGTTGTCGCTGGAAGTCCGGCCGCAGCCACCGATTATTGCCGTAAAACAGAGACTGGCGAGGAGGATGAGCGCAGTTTTTTTGTTCATAAATTTTAGTTCACGATATTTTTGTGCGACGCCTTAACAAATCCACACCCACGGCGCTGACCATGATCACCCCCACGGCCACGGTCTGCCAATGCGTATTAACGCCAGTGACCACAAGGCCACTGCGAACGACTTGCATGATGAGCAGCCCTAGGAAGGTCCCTATGGCCGTGCCGACGCCGCCAAACAAGCTCACGCCGCCGATCACCACGCCGGCGATGACATCGAGTTCCCAGCCTACGCCAATCTCCGGCTGGCCGACGTTCAACTGCGACATCAACAACATCCCGGCCAATGCCGCCATCCCGCCAGTCAGCACGTAGCAACTGATCTGCACCTTTGTGGTATCGATGCCGGCGATGCGCGCGACTTCCACGTTGCCGCCGGTGGCATACACCATCCGCCCCCAGGTCGTTCGCCGCAGGCAGAAATCACCGATGACCACCAGCAAAGCGAACACCACGAATGCCCACGACAAACCCAAAGGCTCGGCGCGTCCGAGAGTTTTCAACGAGTCCGGGATGGGATAGATCGGATAGCCTTTGCAGAGCAGATAATTCAGGCCGCGCGCCACGTAGAGCATGCCCAGCGTGGCGATGAATGCGGGGATGCCGAAGTGCACCGAAATGAGGCCGTTAATCAAGCCGGCCAACAATCCGACCGCTAGGCCTGCCGCCAGGCCTGCTTCCATAGGCCAGCCTTGTACTTTCATCAGCCACGACGAAACAATCGCGCACAGTCCGGCCACCGAACCAACGGACAGATCAATGCCCCCCACGATCATCAGCCACGTCTGTCCCACTGCAATAACACCCACAAATGCCATCGCCCGCAGCATGGCGGCGACACTGTTTGATCCGAGGAAAGTTGGATTGATGCAGTAGAACACGAGCGTGAACACCAGCAGCGGCACCAGAATGCCTGCCTCGGGTATCGTCCAGATTTTGCGGAGAAACTTCATGCGGCGACCTCAGACTCCGGGTACATAACCAGTTCCGAATTTGGCGTTGGAAGGATTCCGAAAATCCGAGATGAGCGACATCAGCGCCGTCGTCCCGCCATCGGCCACGAGTGTTTGCCCGACGACGAACGCCGCATCGTCCGAACAGAGAAACACCGCGAATCTGGCGATTTCGCCCTTTTCCCCCGAGCGGCCCAGTGGGATTTTTTCCGCCGCCACCCGACTCGCATCGGCTTCGTTGAATCCAGGGATGGCCTTGAAATAATTCTCCACCGTCACCCAACCGGGCGCGAGGGCATTGACGCGAATCCCTTTGTGAGCCAGTTCTACTGCAAGCGAGCGCGTGTAGGCGATGATCGCACCCTTCGTGCCGGCATAGACGCAGTGTTCCGGCGCGCCGACCAGCCCGTGGATGGATGTGATATTACAAATCGAACCTCGCCCTCGCTTGAGCATGTCGTCCACGATCACCTGCGTCAGGAAAAATTGCCCGCGGATGTTCACGTCAAATACCGCGTCGAACTGCTCCTGGGTGACATTGAGGAACGGCTGGTTGAAAGTGATGCCTGAGTTGTTGACGAGGCAATCTATGCCGCCCAGAAATTTGACCGCCTGTCGTCCCAGTTCCTGCGCCTGAGCAACATCGTTGAAGTCCGCCGGGAAAGCCTCGGCTCGGCGACCCAGCCCGCGGATTTTCGCGACGGCAGAACGCGCCCCGGCGTCGTTGTGTGAATAGTGGACCACTACGTCCGCGCCCTGACGGGCAAATTCCAAGGCAGTCTCCCGGCCAATGCCGGTTCCCGAGCCAGTGACCAGCACCCGCTTCCCTTTCATTCTTTCGTTCATACTGCGATTGGAAAATGTCGTTATCCCCGCGCGACCGACGGTTAATTGTTGGCAGAACAGGAAACCAGACGCCAGTGCCAACCGCCTTCTTTTTTCGTCTGCATTTCGCCTTTTTTTTAAAGCAAAGCAGGAAAGCTTGTGTGTGCGAAAAAACGTCGAAGAATCGCTCAAAAGAATAAGCGGCCGGGCGTGGCTTTATTACAATGCCATAAGCGGACTCGAACATGAACCCATGAATACCGTGACCAAAAAAATTGTTATCACCGATTGGACGTTTCAAGACCTCGACATTGAGGAGCAACTAGTGTGGGCTAACGGCGCCACGCTCGTTGGCAAACAATGCAAAAGCGCGGCAGATCTGATCTCGCTTGTGGCCGATGCCGACGCCGTGATCACGCAGTTCGCCAAAATTGACGCCGCCGTGATCAGTGCGATGCAGCGGGCGCGCGTCATCGTCCGCTACGGAATTGGCGTGGACAACGTCGATCTCGACGCGGCCCGCCAGCGCAACATCCCTGTCTGCAACGTCCCGGACTACTGCGTGGACGAAGTCGCGGATCATGCGCTGGCCTTCATCCTCGCCACCACGCGGCAGGTCGTCCCGAACACGTTACATCTTCGCGCCGGCAAGTGGGGGCTGGCCACGCCGCTCACCGAAATGCACGCCCTGAACAATCTCACCGTGGGTGTCATTGGCTTCGGGCGCATCGGACGCGAAGTCGTGAATCGCCTGCTCGCATTCAAAGCGCGTGTGGTGGTGTTTGATCCTGTCGTGCCCGCAGCCGAAATCGCCAAGCACGGTGCGCAGTGGGCGGCATCCTTCGACGAATTGCTGGCCCAGTCGGACATCGTCACGCCGCATTGTCCGTCCACGACCAAAACCAAGAAAATGTTCAACGCCGACGCGTTCGCCAAAATGAAACCCCGCTCAATCTTCATCAATGTCGGCCGCGGCGATCTTGCGGACAGTGCCGCGCTGACCGCCGCGTTGCAAAGCGGAAAACTGGGTGGCGCGGCGCTGGATGTTTTCGATCCGGAACCGATTCCGGCCGATCATCCAATTTTGAAAATGCCGAATGTCATCGTCGCGGCGCACATCGCCTCGGCCAGCCCACCCGCCGTGCGGAAGTTGCGCGAGTCCGCAACCGGTCTCGCGCTCAAGGCGATTCGCGGCGAACCTTTGCCCAACATCGTGAACGGAGTGAAGGCATCAGTATGAGTGCGGACACACAACCTCCCGCCGCGAGCAATCGCGTCACCATCGAGGCACTGACGAAGTTCACGAAGGCCTCGCTCCAGAGACACGGCGTTTCCGAGACCGACGCAGGAACGACGGCGGACGTGCTGGTCACGACGGATGCTTGGGGCGTGTTCACGCATGGCACGAAATGTCTGCGCGGATACCTGCGGCGCTTGAAAGCTGGTGGTTTGCGCGCTGCGGCCCGGCCCGAAATCGCCGCACAAGGTCCAGCTTGGGCCATCGTCAACGGCCAATCCGCACTGGCCATGGTCACGTCGGCACTCGCCATGCGCACGGCGATTGCAAAAGCAAAAACCTGTGGTATCGCCTATGTCGGCGTGCGGAATAGTTGCCATTACGGCGCGGCGGGCTACTACGCATCGCTCGCAGCGGATGCGGGGCTCATCGGAATCAGCATGGCCAACGACGTGCCGTCGGTGGCGGCGCCCGGTTCGCGCGGGGCCATCACGGGCAGCAATCCGATTTCCTACGCAATCCCGGCGGGCAAACATCGCTCCATCCTGCTCGACATGTCGGTCGCCACGGTCGCGGGCGGAAAAGTCTATGCCGCCCGCACGCGCGGGGAGAGCATTCCGAACACCTGGCTCGTCGGCGCCGACGGCAAGCCGACCACCGACCCAAGCGGGTATCCTCAAGTCGGTGCATTGCAGCCGGCCGCCGGCCACAAAGGTTACGGCATCGCGTTGCTCATCGAGGCGCTCTCGGGCGTACTCAGCGGCGCTTCGGTAACCTGGAAGGTTGGAAATTGGCTTTGGGATGACGGCACGAAGCCCACTGATCACGGTGCGGCGTTCATCGCGATTGACATAAACACCATCATACCCGCCGCGGAATTCACCCGCCGCGTCGAGGCCCTCGTGGATGAAATCCACAGCGCGCCGCGTGCCGACGGGGTGGAGCGGCTTTTCGTGCCTGGCGAAATGGAGTGGGAAAAACACGCTCGCGCCATGCGGGAAGGCATCGCGCTGCCATCGGATGTCGTGGAAAGCCTGCGTGACTCCGCGACGATGGCTGGAGTGATTTTGGAAAATTATTTGTAAATTTATGTTCTCACTGCAAAACAAAATAACCATTGTCACGGGCGCCGGCTCCGGCATCGGCGCAGCTATCGCGGAAGCGTTCGCCAGGTCCGGCGCGTTGGTTTACGTGGCGGAATACAACGAAGATAGCGGCAAGGAAACGGTCGCCAAGATCGAGGAAGCCGGCGGCACGGCCAAGTTGGCAGTCGTGGACGTTACGCAGGAAAACACCTGTCAGGAATTGATCAAACGGGTGCTCGTCGAAAACGGTAATCGCTGCGACGTGCTCGTGAACAACGCGGGCGTCGGCCACGTCGGCACGATCCTTACCACCGAACTCGCCGACCTGGAGCGGTTGTGGCGCGTAAATGTCCTGGGTGACTATCACCTTTGCCGCGCCGTTCTGCCGTCGATGATCGAGCGCAAATCAGGCTCGATCGTCAACATCGGTTCGATTGCGTCGGTGATGGGGATGGAATCGCGCTTTGCCTACACCGTGACCAAGCACGCCGTGCTTGGCCTCACTCGCGCGCTGGCGATGGACCTCGGGCCGGTCGGGGTGCGGGTTAACTGCATTTGCCCGGGGCGGGTGCAGACGCCGTTTGTGGAAGCGCGCCTCCGCGAATATCCTGACCCACAGGAGTACCTGAAGCAGATGGTCGCGCCCCATACGCTGAAACGCATGGCGCAGCCCTCTGAAATCGCCGCCGCCGCCGTCTATCTCGCCAGCGATGAATCCGCCTTTGTCACCGGCAGCACCTTTATGATTGATGGTGGTTACTCCACGGGTAAATGACCTTTCCGATCAACATCCACACTCCCAAATGAAAATCATCCGTTACCAAAACGCTCAAAACGAAACTCATTACGCCGCGCTCCAACCCGACGGCAGCGCCCGCGCCATCACCGGCGACATTTTTGGCAAGTTTGAAGTCACCGCGCAAACCGTCAAGCCGCTCAAGCTGCTGTCGCCCGTCGCGCCGGTGAACTTGCTCTGCATCGGTTTGAACTATCGCCGTCATGCCGAGGAGGGAAAAGCTCCTGTGCCCGAACGTCCGGTGTTATTCATGAAAGCCACCACCGCCGTGCAGAATCCCGGCGACCCGATTGTCCTGCCGCGCCATCTGCGCAGCGACGAGGTGGATTACGAGTGCGAACTCGCCGTCGTCATCGGCAAGCGCTGCAAGAATGTTTCGCGGGAGACCGCGCTTGATTACGTGCTCGGCTACACCTGCGCGAACGACGTGAGCGCGCGCGACTGGCAGATCAAGTGGGGCGGCAGCCAGTGGTGTCGCGGCAAGACGTTCGACACTTTCGCGCCGCTCGGTCCGTGCTTGGTGTTGAGGGACGAAATTCCCGATCCAGCGGCATTGAAGATTCGCACCGTGCTCAACGGCCAGGTGATGCAGGACTGGCGTTGTGACGATTTCATCTTCGACGTGCCTGCGGTCATCGCGTTTCTGAGCGGCAGCACGACGTTGCTCCCCGGGACGGTGATTCTTACCGGCACGCCGCACGGCGTGGGCTTCGCGCGCAAACCGCCCGTCTTTCTGCAACCGGGCGATACGGTGACCATCGAGATTGACAAGATCGGCGCG
>CAMCWI010000101.1 GCA_945882065.1 Akkermansia muciniphila | reverse complement strand
CGGTGCTTCAGCGCTTCACGCAGGCGACGTTCAAACTCATCCGCTGGCTGCGCGTCCACTGGCATCGCCCCACCTCTCTACACCAAGCCCTGCTCCAGCTACGCTCTCTCTATGCCAATCTTTAACCCCAATGACTGAACACCAATGTTAAATGATTGTTTGTTAAGTAAAATGGAATGGTTGTCAACACTCCGACTGAAAAAATCGCCCTCTGGCAAAGACGTAGCACATACTCCTACCCATAAACCATGAACACCATTCTCTCACACCACCGATTTGGTCTGGCTTTAGCCACCGTGATTGCCGCTCTTTCTATTCAGGAGACATCTGCTGCCTCGACCCTTCACTTTAGCGATTACTCGGACGGCACCCTCGCTTCTGCCGCAAACCCGTATACCGGTATTCTGAATCTCCAAGCTGCAGGTGGCACTGATTATGTCACTAATGGATTAACCACTAGCCAAGGTCGTAGCCCAAACCCCTTCTGGACAGAATCCACGGTCAAATCCGGTGTCTTGGAAGTGATGTCCACAGGCGAAGTCCCCGACTACAGTTACGCCATAAGACACCGGAGTAAACTGACCGCAGACTTCGCTCTACCAGTAGTGGACGTAAGCTTCGCCGTTTTCTGCTACCGTACGGCAGGTTACACTTACAGCGGCTTTGACAGTGCCAATAGCCCATTCAGCGGCGGCGGGGCTATACTAGGAGTTTATAGTGGCGTGCAGTATGGATCTTATAACACATTCGCCTTAGAAATTCCTGACGGTGGTTACTTGACCCAATTCCAAGTGACAAACAATGACGATTCTCCCGGCAATGGCGCATTCTGGATCAGCGACATTACTTTCTCAACGGTCTCAACAATCCCTGAACCGAGCGCGTTGACACTTGTAGCAATCGGCGTTGCTGGCCTCTCGTTTTTACGCCGCAGAACTCCGCTTCAATAAGAATCAGGCATCCGTCTAATCACTCACGAAGTGCCACTGGTGATCAACCGATCACGCCGCCACGGCAGCAGCTTTCACGATGCGATCATAGCCGTGAGCTTCAAGTTCCAGCGCGAGGTCTTTACCACCGGACTTGATGATACGCCCATCCGCCATCACATGAACGTGGTCAGGGATGATGTAGTTCAATAAACGTTGATAGTGCGTGATGACAAGTTGCGCGGAGTCGGCGCGCTTGAGTTTGTTCACGCCGCTGGAGACAACCTTGAGCGCATCAATATCTAAACCAGAATCCGTCTCGTCGAGGATGGCGAGCTTGGGTTCAAGTACGGCCATCTGAAAAATCTCCGCGCGTTTCTTTTCGCCTCCGGAGAAACCTTCGTTCACCGAACGCTTGAGCAAGTCGTCGTTCAGATCGAGCAGCTTCACCTTTTCCTTCACGAGCGCGAGGAATTCAATCGCGTCGAGTTCAGACTGCCCCTTGTGCTTGCGGATTTCGTTCAACGCAGCTTTCAGAAAGTAAGTGCTGTTCACGCCGGGAATCTCAACGGGATATTGAAACGCGAGGAACACACCTTCGCGGGCGCGCTCTTCAGGATCAAGTTCCAGCAAATCTTGACCGAGATATTTCACCGTGCCTTCGGTCACATCGTAGCCATCGCGCCCCGCGAGAATGGCGGCGAGCGTACTCTTGCCGCTGCCGTTGAGTCCCATCAAGGCGTGGACTTCGCCCGGATAAATCGTGAGGCTGAAGCCTTTGAGGATTTGTTTATTCTCCACGCCCGCGTGGAGATTTGTGATTTCGAGAATAGGTTGCTTGCTCATGATAAAATATTTCGTCCGCAGATTTCACGGATTGGCGCGGATAAACAACAGAAGTAAAAATCCGCGTTCATCCTCGTAATCTGCGGATCACCCAACGCTGCCTTCCAAGCTCACGCCCAGCAGCTTTTGCGCTTCCACGGCGAACTCCATCGGCAGTTCCTTGAACACTTCTTTGCAAAAGCCGTTCACGATCATGTTCACTGCGTCCTGCGTTTCGATGCCGCGCTGGTTGCAATAAAAAATCTGATCCTCGCCGATCTTCGAGGTTGAAGCTTCGTGCTCCACGCTTGCGGTGGTGTTCTTGACCTCGATGTAAGGGAACGTGTGCGCGCCGCACTTCGATCCGATCAACATCGAATCGCATTGCGAGAAGTTGCGCGCGTTCGTAGCACTCTTCGCAATTTTCACCAGGCCGCGATAACTGTTTTGCCCGTGACCCGCCGAGATGCCCTTGGAAATGATGGTGCTGCTCGTGTTCTTGCCGATGTGAACCATCTTCGTCCCCGTGTCGGCCTGCTGATAGTTGTTCGTCACCGCCACGGAATAAAATTCTCCCTTGGAATTGTCGCCGAGCAAAATACAGCTCGGATATTTCCAAGTGATCGCCGAACCGGTCTCCACCTGCGTCCAAGTGATCTTCGAGTTCCGACCTTTGCACAGACCGCGCTTGGTGACGAAGTTATAAATACCACCCTTGCCGTTCTCGTCGCCGGGATACCAGTTCTGCACCGTCGAGTATTTGATCTCACCATCGTCAAGCGCGACGAGTTCCACGACGGCGGCGTGCAATTGGTTTTCATCGCGCATCGGCGCCGTGCAACCTTCGAGGTAACTGACATGCGCGCCTTCATCGGCGATGATAAGTGTTCGCTCGAACTGCCCAGTGTTCGCCGCGTTGATGCGGAAGTAAGTGGAAAGCTCCATCGGGCAACGCACGCCCTTGGGGATGTAGCAGAACGAGCCGTCGGTGAAGACCGCCGAGTTCAGCGCCGCGTAGAAATTGTCCGTGTAGGGCACGACCGAGCCAAGATATTTCTTCACCAACTTAGGATGTTCATGCACCGCTTCGGTGAACGAACAGAAGATCACGCCCTTCTCGCCAAGCTGCTTCTTAAATGTCGTGCCGACAGACACGCTGTCGAAGATCGCGTCCACCGCCACGCCCGCGAGCCGACCGCGTTCGCGCAACGGAATGCCTAGCTTCTCGTAAGTCTCCAGCAACTTCGGATCAACTTCATCCAGACTCTTCGGCGCGTCCTTCTTCGGCTTCGGCTGCGAAAAGTAAACGATGGCCTGATAATCAATCTTCTCGTGATGCGCCTTCTGCCACGTCGGTTCGGTCATCGTGAGCCAGTGGCGATACGACTTTAGCCGCCAATCGAGCAACCATTCCGGCTCGTTCTTCTTGCGCGAGATCATGCGGATGGTGTCCTCGCTCAGGCCGGGCGGCGCGGACTCCGTCTCCACGTCCGTGACGAAGCCGTATTTGTATTCCGTCTTTACAAGCTCTTCAATTGTGTCGGTCGCTGTGCTCATGAAAAAAATTATTTCTTCTTACGCGCGCAATCCGCGCAAAGTCCGTGAACCGCGATATCGTAGTGATCCACTTGAAACCCTTTGGGCTTGGGCATCAACGCGCCATCCGTCGGCAGCATCACATCAAACACCTCGCCGCACGCATCGCAAAAGTAATGGCAATGCTCTTCCATGTTCGGGCAATACCGCGTCGCGCCCCGCTCCAGATGAACCTGCCGCGCTAAGCCACATTCCACGAGCGCATCAAGGCAATTATAGACAGTGGCGTGGGAAATCTCCGGCATCGCCTTCTTTGCGCGACTGAAAACATCTTCCGCAGTGGGATGATCGCGCTTGTGGAGCAACGCGTCATAGACACAACGCCGTTGCGACGTGAAGCGGAAGCCGCTCGTCGCCAGCCGCTCACCCAACTCGCGTTCAATCTTGTTGTTCTCTACCTGAGTCATCCGAAGAAACATTCTATCCAGCCGAAGTTGCGAGTCAATGTTTGGAATTATTCTAAATAGGGGGGCGCATCTCAGATCATTGGAGAGGGAGGCTTTCTTTCATTAACACCCAGATTCATCCGGGTGCTGGTGCGTCGAGTGAACAAGAACAGTTTCAGCCGTTTCCGAGCCGTGACTGATTTCTGCGTCCCGGCCAAACCGTTGAAACGGTTGTGGCACTCCGACGCTTAACACCGGGCTGAAGCCCGGTGTGAATGAGAGACCGCCAGAAACCGAGATGTGCCCCACGCCCGCACCCTTTCCAAAAAACTCAATGGACATCGCGCTTTGAGCCGCTAAACTCGGCGGACTATTGATATGAAAAACAACGGAACAACAACTATTATGAACTGGGCACTCGCCGTCGTAGTCGTGTTGCTGGCGGTCTTTGCTGTGCAATACTTCTTCAAAACACGCGAGGTGCGAAACCTTCAATCCAGGATCGTGGAATATCAGAACAAGCAACAGTTCTTGAACAACCTGATCGCCGATTGCATGGAATACAGCAAACGCAACCCGGCGATTGATCCGATTCTCGAAGCCAATAACATCAAGCCGAAAGCCGCTGGCACGAAGCCCACCGCGAAGTAAGCCTCAGTTCAACTTTCTATTTATATGAGCGAACAAAATCTTTCCACTCCCTCAGCGACATCTGGGACATCCGACTTGAGCGAACTCAAGGAACACTGCGCCGAACTTCAACGCCAGACCCACTCGCTGCGCGTCGCCTTGTTAGTTGTGGCGATCTGCGTGGCCGGATTCTTGGCACTTGAAGGCCGTCGCAACGGACAGGCTTTGCAACTCCTCCGCCCACAAGCTGCACAAGTGACCGAGGCGTCAAAAGTTCAGGACCCGATTGCGAACAAGTTCCTCGCACAACTCATGGACTTTGCGAAAGGACACCAGGACTTCGGTGCTGTGTTGGGCAAGTACGTCCAACGTGCGCCCGGTGCGCCCGCACCCACACCGACTGCCGCGCCTGCTGTGGCAAAGCCAGCACCCGCAGCTCCACCCAAAAAGTGATTTCAGATTGCGGAGGCAACATCCTCCGGCAACTTTGCGCCGCACGCAGAACAGAAGTTTGATTCAGGCGCACAGACATTGGCGCACGCGGCACAAGCCGTGTGCGCTTTTTTGTGCCTGCGATGGATGATGAGATTGCGGATGTAGGGAATCCACGAGAACGCGTAGGCGAAAATAAAAACGGAGTCGTGCGTGTAGAACAACGCGTAGCTCAACAACAGCAGCGTCCCGATCAAACTCAGCCACCAGAACGCCGAAGGAACGACGACGCGCTTTTTCTTTTCTGTGGCGAGCCATTGGATGATGAAGCGCGAGGTGAACACGAGGTTGCCCAGCCAGCCGATCACTTTCCAGAAGTGCCACTCGATCCAGAAAAATCGCCCATCGCTGAAGCCTGCCTGCCAATCAATCATCGCGAAACAATCCATAGTCCGGCGAGGTTAGACCGCGCGCCCGCTTGTCGGGAAGTTCAAAACACGCCACATGGGAAAGTCGCCGCGCAATTCAATCTTCCCTTTGTGACCGTGCATCACTAACTTCCAGCCCCATGGAATTTCTAAAGAAGTGCATAGATGTGGTTTTGCACATGAGCAAGCATCTGGATGACATGGTGGGCCAATTTGGACCGTGGCTTTATGTGATTTTGTTCCTGATCGTGTTTTGTGAGACAGGACTCGTCGTAACGCCATTTCTTCCGGGTGATTCATTGTTGTTTGCCGTGGGGGCACTCGCGGCCAGACCAGACGGACTTAATATCTGGATATTGCTTCCGACACTCATCGTGGCGGCCATCCTCGGCGATTCTGTGAACTACTGGATTGGAAAAGTGTTTGGCGATAAGCTGCCACAACGATTCCCGCGCCTCATCAAACCCCAGCACATTCAAAAAACCCACGACTTCTACGAACGCTACGGCGGTAAGACAATCATCATCGCGCGCTTTGTGCCCATCGTGCGGACATTTGCGCCGTTCGTCGCAGGCATCGGCAAGATGACTTACTCGCGCTTCATGGGTTTCAATGTGAGCGGTGCGCTGCTGTGGATCGGGCTGCTGCTGCCAGCGGGATATTTCTTCGGCAACCTTCCGTGGGTGAAGAAAAACTTCTCCGTGGTCGTGCTGGCGATCATCATCCTCTCAATCCTGCCCGCAATCATTGAGTTCCTCCGCGAACGCAATCGCCTGGCGAAGGCAAAACCTTCCAACTGAGGTTACGTCGGAAAGGGCAAGGCTCGCGCTGGAGGAGCTTTGACAAACGTCGTCTCCCGCAGGTAAATCGGTTCCAGCTTTTCGCCTGCGACAAAATCCGAACGCCGCGCCGCCAATCGCGCGAGCATCGCTGCGTGTGGGAAAATGATTCTGCCATTTGGAAACCAACACATCACTTCCGGCCCAACCAATAACTCACCTGCACGTTCTCGCTCCTGAGCTTCCGCCATCGTCGCAAGTTTTAACGGCGATGTTTCCTTCGCGGTGCCCTCAGTTGCTTCATAGCCTGCCAGATAAAACTCACCGCGCTGCGCATTTATCGCCACGCTGAATTTTCCGCGCACGCCATCCGCCGCAGCCTGCGCTGCGATACATTCCACGCTGCTGATGCCGAGAAGTTTTACGCCGGTGCCGAGTTGCCAGCCTTGCGCCAGCGAGATTGCCACGCGGATGCCTGCGTACGAACCCGACCCAATCCCCACAGCGATGCACTCAATGTCTTCACGTTCCAACTTTGCCTGTCGCAACGCCGATTCGATGAGCGCAAATGGCTTCATGTCGCGCCCTGGCGACGCGTCAGCCGCTTCATGCGCGAATGCGCCGCCGGCGTTCAACACGGCGGTACTGCGTTGCGGAGAGCTGAAATCAAGAGCCAGAATCTTCATAAACAATCCGCCGTTCCGTCTCACTGACGACTTCGATCTTCACCCTTGTGTATTTGCCATCCTCCATTCTCCATCCTCCATCTTCGAGTCTTTCCGCCCACTCGATCACCGCCACGCCATCGGGCTGCAAGAATTCCTCAATGCCTGCGCTGTGAATTTGCTCCGGTGTTTCCAGCCGATAGAGATCGAGGTGAAACAGCTTAAGTCGCCCGCCGCCGTATTCGTTGACGAGCGTGAACGTAGGCGAATGCACTCGCGTCGTCACGCCAAGTCCGCGTGCAAAGCCCCGCACGAGTTGCGTCTTGCCCGCACCGAGATCGCCGCTCAATGCGACGACGAGGCCGCGTTGAGCCTCGCGGCCCCAACGTTCGCCAAGTGATTCCGTTTCTGCCGGACTATGAGAAATGAACGTAGCCATGAGCGGTGAACGGCCTGATGCCGGTTTTGTCACGCATACGGATGCCTTCGCCCGCGATGATTTTTCCGATGCAACTAAGCTTCACGTCGGGGAACTTTTTCTTCCACGCATCCAGCACCGGCACGGCACTCTTGCTGGCGACGGTGAACACCAGTTCAAAATCCTCTCCGTCTGTGAGCGCAGCCACGAATGCAGGCTTTGCCGCGTCACCCCGTTTGGCATTGTCCTTCGCCGCGCGGCTGATGGGCACGGCGGATTTCAACATCTCCGCACCCACACCACTTGCGCGAAGAATATGCGGCAAATCTCCCGCCAGTCCGTCGCTCAAGTCCATCATCGCGTGTATTGAAAAGTTTTCAGCCAGCCATGATGCTTCAGCCAAGCGCGGCGAAAAGTCCAGATGCTTGCCCGCGAGCGATCCGCCGAGCTCGCCGGTGACAAAGATGGCGTCGCCAACTTTTGCGCCGGAGCGCAACACTGCTTTGCCGCGCGGCACAAAGCCGGTGAGTGAGATGGAAATCAATACCCGCTCCGGGTTCGTCGTGGTCTCACCGCCGACGATTGCCACGCTGTATTGTGCGGCGAGCGCATTCATGCCTGAGTAAATCTTCTCGATGAACTCCGGCGAAAAATTCGCCGGCAACGCAATCGTCACCAGTGCCGCATTCGGCGTTCCACCCATCGCCGCGATGTCGCTCAAGGCACGAGCCAGAGCCTTGCGTCCGATCTTTTCCGGCGGCGTCTCGTTGGTGAAATGGATTCCTTCCACGACCGCATCCGTCTTGAACAGTAGTTGCCGCTGCGGATCGCCACACTCCAGCACCGCGCAATCGTCACCCGAGCCGACGATGACAGAGTCGTTCGTAGGCAGCGAGCGCGTGAGGCGGGCGATGAGTTCAAACTCTTTCATGGCTGGAGAGGAAGTTTGTGCGCGACATCTTTCGTGAGAAAGAACATCACGAAGTTGACGGCATTGAATGTGGCGTGGGCCGCGATGGGCGCGAGCAAGTTGTCCGTTTTTTCGTAAAGCCAGACGAGGAGCAACGCGAAGAGCAACAGCGGCACAAAGATGGCCACGTTGAAATGAATCAGCGCGAACATCGCGGATGTGCCCCACAGTGCTGCACGCGGAAAACCAGATTGTTTGACCATCGGATACAGCACGCCGCGAAAGAGTGTTTCCTCCGCGATGGGCGCGAGGAGGATTGTGATGATGCCGAGAGCGACAAGCTCGGTCGGCGAGCCAGAGTTCTTCAGTGCTTGCAATGCGAGTTGAACCGACGGCTCGATCCCCAGCTTCTCCATCACATGCAGCGAGACGTTTTTCAAAACTCCACCGATGGGAAGGAAAATTCCAATGACCACCGCGCCGAGGCCGATGGCTTTCGGAAGGTCGCGGCGGAAACCAAACGCTGTCGCCCAACTGGTTTGATGTTCGCGTAAAAATCTCCAAGCGAGCGCGAGTGTGATGCCTTGAAAACACAACGCGCTCACAATGATCCGTCCGGTGCTGGGTGTCGCCTTGGGGTCAACCGCCCCGCGCACGAGCAGCATGAGCAACGAGCCAATGCACTGGCAGACGAGCAAGCCCAGCACGAGACGCAGCACGGATTCGAGTTTCCAATTTTTCTCCGACAACACGGCAGCAGGTTAGCGAGTGCGGCCACGACCGGCGAGAATTGGTTTCACCCACAATCCGCACGCTTCACGTTTGCCGGTGTTTGCCGCACATCTCGCCATTCGCCCGCACAATCGTGTGGTTGCATCGGCGGGGATGTCGGCGATGATGGCTGGCCTTCATCAATGTTGGCAGCCATGCGTTTTAACTACATTTGTATCCTCAGTGCGTTTCTTCTGATCGCAGCCCTGCCAGCGTCGGCGCAACCCATCCTCAGCGAATTCATGGCGCAGAATAACACCGTGCTGGCAGACGAGGACAGCGCGTTCTCAGACTGGATCGAGATTTACAATCCCGGCCCCAGCGCAACCAACCTCAACGGCTTTTATCTCACCGACGACGCGAGCAATCTGACCAAGTGGCGGCTGCCTTCGCAAACCGTTGCAGCGGGCGGATACCTCGTAGTGTTTGCCTCCGGGAAAAACCGCGCGGTGGCGGGGGCGCAGTTGCACACGAGTGTGGCTGTCCTCGGTCACAGCAACAGGGCATGAGAAGCGTTTGAAAATGTCCCGCGACTTGGTTGGAGTGCATTGCTGCCCCGAAAGCTTTCGGGGCACGTCCGGGGGGCACTTCGCCCGATTCCTCACGCTTCCTATTTCGGAGTTCGGGTTTAATCACACACACCACGACCGATGCGACACAAAGTATTGTTTTCCTCTGGCGTCTGGCTAGGATGCTGACGCAAACGCATGACCACGTTCCAGATCATTTTCACTCCGACGAGCGCCGCAGAAGTCGCGCGCATGCCCAAGGAACTTCAACTCCAGATACTCGGCGAGTTTCGCGGCCTGCCGCAACAGGTCATCGGCACGGAGTTGGACGACTTCGGCAAACTGGAACGCGGCGGGCGCATCCTGCATCGCTTTCGCATCGGAGACTTCCGGGTTTATTTCGAACGTCACGAACTCGGCGTGCTGGTGCATCGCATCCTGAGCCGGAACACGCTCAAGGATTTCCTTTACCGTTCAGGCATCAAGGTGGAAGAGGACGAAGCGTTGGAACAAAATCCAAAATTCTGGGAGATGATCGAGTCTGCACGCACGGCGAAGTAATTCGTCAGCGGTATTCGACTCCGCCGCTCACATGTCGCTCAGATAAATCGAGCGGTTACGCCAGAGATAAAGAACACCCGATGTGGCGGTGAGCGACACCGTGACCCACAGCATCACGAACGCGAACATCGGAGTCCATAGCCCGAAGAAATCACGCAACCACGGCCACCATTCCACGGAAGCGTCCATCACAAGCAACGCCGTTATAGCCGCCATCTGCGAGATGGTCTTGTGCTTTCCATAACGCTCGGCAGCGAGGACAACGCTCTTCGACGCGGCGAGCAGTCGCAATCCCGTGATCGCCAGTTCCCGCGCAACGATGATGACCACCATCCATGCCTCCACCTTTGGTAAAAAAGATTTTCCCGCCAGTTCGAACACGGCAGGAGGCGGCGTCAGGACATGGCGTTCCACCAATGCGATGAAAGCCGAGCATGTCATCACCTTGTCCGCCAACGGATCCATGAGTGCGCCGAAGTTCGTGATGAGATTCCGCGAGCGAGCGATCTTGCCATCCAGAAAATCCGAGAGAGCCGCCAAACTGAAGAACACCAGTGCGAGCGTATCGTTCACTGGCGAACGCGAGAACATGGCCCACAGAAATGCCGCTGTGAGAAAGAAGCGAGAGACGGTGATCTTGTTCGGCAGGTTCATGCAGGCTTGGCAATGAGATCGTAATCTGTGTGCCCGATGATCTTCACTCGGGCAAATTCGCTGATGGGAAGATTGCCTCGGATGTAAATGCGCCCGTCAATGTCCGGTGCGTCCGCCTCGCCGCGTGCGACCAGAAAGTCTCCAGTCTTGAGTCGCGCGTCTTGAGCTTCCGCTTCGCGCATCAAGCCGTGCTCCCATGAGCTGACATTGGCGGCGGCGAGCTGCTTCGCGCTGGCGCGGCCTTCGATCAGGACATTGAGCGTGCGACCCACGAATGATTCTGAAACTTGTTTGGCGATCTTGTGCTGTGCGGCCATCGCGAGTTCGCGACGTTTCTGCTTCACCTTGTCGCTGACCTGACCCGCCATCGCGCCAGCACGAGTGCCGTCTTCCTTCGAGTAACTGAAAACGCCGAGCCGCTCGAACTTCGTCTCCTCGATGAACTCCAGCAAATCATTGAACGCGCCTTCCGTTTCACCCGGAAAGCCCACGATGAACGTCGTGCGCAACGCGATGCCTGGCACGCCGGCGCGGATGCGTTTGATCAAGTCCACGATGTATTGCTTCGATGTCTCGCGCCGCATCCGTTCGAGCATGTTCTCGTGGATGTGTTGCAGTGGGATGTCCACGTAACGCGCCACCTTCGGACACTCGGCGATGGTCTGGATTAATTCATCCGTCCAATGCGCCGGATGCGTGTAGAGCAGGCGTATCCAAAAATCTCCGGGCAACTCATTCAACTCGCGGATGAGCGTGCAGATGGTCGTGGAGTTCGTCGGCAACGCTTTCGCGGCGGCAGAAAATTTTTCCGGCGACGAGATTGCGCGGCTATGATTCGCGCGCAAGTCGAGTCCGTAGTAGGTCGAGTCCTGCGAGATGAGATTCAACTCCTTCACGCCATCGGCTAGCAGCAACTTCGCCTCGGCCACCACGTCCTTTTGCGTGCGACTGCGATGCGTCCCGCGCATCCGTGGGATGATGCAGAAGCTGCACGGATGATTGCAGCCCTCGGCGATCTTCACGTACGCGAAATGTTTCGGAGTCAGACGGAACCGCGGCGTGTCGTAGTCCGGGATGTAGGTGGGACGGGCGGTGACGTCGAAGATTGGCGAGGATGGCTTCGCAGGTGTGACGACGGTTTTGGTTTTACCAAACTTGTCTGAGCCGCGCAGGGCTTCGTCCTTTTCGTGGTCGTCGTGAGCGCGACCTTTTTCCAACTCCGCCAGTCGCGCAGTGACCTTGGCCTTCCGCACTCTCACTGCCGGGATCTGACCGCTGATTTTTTCCGCGCGCCGTTCATGCGCGTGCTTCACGATCTGCGCGACCTGAGCGACTTGATCAATACCCATGAACGCGTCCACTTCAGGAAATAGTTTTGGCAATTCCTCCCGAAAACGTTGCGAGAGACAGCCGGAGACGACCAACCCCTGACCGCGATTTTGCGCGTCGCGCACTTCTGACGATTCAAGGATCGTGTCCACGCTTTCTTCCTGGGCGGAATCAATGAACGAACAAGTGTTCACGATCATCACGTCGGCGAGCGCGGCATCGTTCGTGATCTCGACGCCGCCTTTCATGAGCGAACCGAGCATGATCTCGGCGTCCACGAGATTCTTCGCGCAACCGAGCGAGATGAGACCGACCTTGAGCGGGCCAGCGTTGGATTTTGGTTTAATCACCGGCGCGCAGAGTAAGCCATGAAGCGTGCAGGGGCAATCTTGCTGTGCTGCGTAGAATCAGTTCCTCCTCATTCTCGTTCTCGTCCTCGTCGTCGTCCTCGAACCGGTTGGGAAAAAGTGGAGGACGAGGACGAGAACGACGACGAGGACGAAGCGCGCTTGCCGCGCGCATCCGTGCCTGCTTCACTGCGCGCGTGAAGTTGCCTTACAAAGTCGCCACGCTGCTCTACTGCTTCAACGAGCGCGATGAAATCCTCCTGCTCGAACGCACACAAGAGCCGAATCGTGGTTTGTGGAGTCCGTGCGGCGGCAAACTGCACACGGACGAAGGCGAATCGCCCTACGCCTGCGCCTGCCGCGAAGCGCACGAGGAAACCGGCCAGCAACTCACCCCGCGAGATCTGCACCTCACCGGCCTCATCAGCGAACACGGTTTCCAAGGCCAAACGCA
>CAMCWI010000100.1 GCA_945882065.1 Akkermansia muciniphila | reverse complement strand
AATATCTCGATGGTCACTTCAACAAGGGCAGGGGATGGACGTGGCTACTTCCGCGTCGTGCAAGTGCCTTAATACCCACTAAATCCTCCAGCTTTGCTGGAGAGACTCCCGGAGTTTGACAATTCCGGGAGTAGATAGGGAAAGGCGTGAGGTGAGGAGAACGGTTTGGCGGACATAAGAATAGGCGGAGACAGAAGGGTCGAGTCAGCTAAGTGGGGGGTGAGTTGTCTGGTAGTTTTCGGGGCGGAGCGGCAAGCTGCGGATTAGACCCGGAGTTGTAATTTGCCGATACGCGTAACCTACCGCCCGAAGCGCCGTGCGGCTTTGAGGCGCTCCACCTTCGCCAAGCCTCCGGCTTTGCCGGAGGCTGCTGACTGTATTTCTCTTTTTGCTGATACTAGAGGTGTTCGTTCAACTTTCTATTCGGGGCTGCCATAGTTAGTTTCTGGGCGAAAGCTCTTGGTATTTGAAACGGACGGGATTGTTGAGTCGTTGTGAATGGTGATGTGCGGTGGATTTTCTGTTCGCCACTGCACAATCCGAGCGCGCGGCAAAAATGGCCGCGCAGCTTGAAGCTATTCGCAAAGCACAATCGCCGGATTGATTTTCAATCAAATCATGAAACAAGCCTCACGTTCCCAAACCTTGCTGCGGCAAGGTCGCGCCGGGCTTTTGACTGTGTTCGTCGCCACGCCGCTGCTTTTACGCGCAGAAGATTCCGTCAGTTCCAATGCCCCGGGGTTTTCACCCGGCGAAGTGTGGCGCGACACGGCGGGGCAGGTCATCAATGCGCACGCCGCGCCGCGGTTTCAGTCACCCCCGGTTTGATTCGGGGACTCGACATCAGATTCACCCTCCGGCGCGATCAGGACGACAAACTCGCCTTTGAGTGATCGCTTCTGGGTCAGCACCAGAAGTTCCGCCGGTTTGCCGCGCAGGAATTCCTCGAACTTCTTGGTGAGTTCGCGCGCCAGCACCACTTGGCGGTCGGGGAAAACTTCATTGAGTTCGCCCAAGACTTTTTCAATGCGGTAGGGCGATTCGTAAAGCACCAGCGTACCTTCAAAGGCTTTGAGGGATTCCAGCTTGTTGCGGCGCTGACCGGATTTATGAGGGAGGAATCCGATGAAATGAAACTCGTCTGTGGGCAAACCGCTGGCGGTTAGTCCGGCCACGAGAGCGCATGCGCCGGGTACGGCTTCCACGCGAAAACCCGCCGCGATGGCTGCCTTCACCACGCGTTCACCCGGATCGCTGATGCCGGGACTGCCCGCATCAGTGACGAGAGCGACCTTCTCACCGCGCCTCATACGCTCGATGATTTCCTCGCTGCGGCGGGCTTCGTTGAACTGGAAGTAACTCAGCAACGGTTTGGAGATGCCAAAGTGTTTGAGCAACTGCCCGGAGCGGCGCGTGTCTTCGGCAGCAACGACGTCGCATTCCTTCAACACACGAATCGCGCGCAGGGTAATGTCTTCCAGATTGCCGATGGGCGTGGCGACGAGATACAGCGTGGACGGCGTGAGCGGCGGCAATTCCATGTGCAGAAACTAACCGAAGGTGGATGACGGAAACAAGCAGGCGATAAATGCGGCGCCTATTTATCACGCTTTGCAAAGTATGATAATCCACGGTCGCACCTCCGATTTTAAGTCATCTCAGTTTTGGCTTTTGCTGATCGGGCAAAAATCTATCCTGCGCGCGGATGAATCCTGTTTCGCTCATCACCGGCGCGTCGCGCGGCATTGGCCGCGGCATCGCGCTTGAACTCGCCAAGCTCGGCCACGACCTAGTGATCAATTACGCCGGGAACGCCGAGGCCGCGCGAAAGACGGTGGATGATTGCGTGGCAACCGCGAGGACTGCTGGTAAAACAATTCGCGCCGAGGCTTGTCAGGCTGACATCTCTGTGGGCGTAGATCGTGCGAAGTTGATTTCATTCACGCAGGAGAAGTTTGGCCGTCTCGACTTGCTGGTGAACAACGCCGGAGTCGCCCCGACTGTCCGCGCAGACTTGCTCGACGCGAGCGAGGAAAGTTTTGACCGACTCATCGCCATCAACGTCAAAGGCCCCTATTTTCTGACGCAACTCGCCGCCAAGTGGATGATTGAACAGAGCGGAGAGCGGCTGTCCTCCGCCGCAGCACGGCCAGCAGTCGTGAGCGCTGCGGCGGAGGACAGTCGCGCTCCGTCACGTCCCAAGATCATCACCATATCTTCCGTTTCTGCTTACACTGCCTCGACGAATCGCGGCGATTACTGCGTGAGCAAGGCCGCGCTCTCCATGCTCACGCCGTTGTTCGCGTCGCGCCTTGCTGCTAATGGGATCAATGTTTATGAGATTCGCCCCGGCGTTATTGCCACCGACATGACCGGTGCGGTGAAGGAGAAGTATGACAAGCTTATTGCAGACGGTTTAACGCCCATCCAACGTTGGGGCACGCCGGAGGATGTGGGTCGCGCCGTTGCCGCGATTGCGAGCGATGCCTTTCCGTTCAGCACCGGCGAAGTCATCAACGTGGACGGAGGGTTTCACCTTCGCAGATTGTAGGAGACGACGTGAGGAGTCTTTGACTGACACTGGAAAAAAAGTTTGAGCCTCCTTACGTCGGCTGCTACCAAATATAGACATGGCCATCAAAATTGATTCCAAACTGACGTCGAAGAAACTCGTGTCGCAGATCGAACGCGTGTTCGAGTTATCCGGGCAGAAAATCCTGAGCATCGAAAAATCCTGGAAGCCAGAGCAGGGCACACCGGTGTTCACGGTGAAAGGCAAATACACTTCGATGGGTTGGACGGAGTGGACGCAAGGTTTCCAATACGGCTCGGCACTCCTCCAGTTCGACGCGATGGGTGACGATCGCTTTCTGGAGATCGGCAAGTGCGGCACGGTGAAATACATGGCATCGCACGTCTCGCATATCGGCGTGCATGACCATGGCTTCAACAACGTCTCCACCTACGGCAATCTCCTGCGCCTGATGCGTGAAGGAAAAATCCCTCACAACGCGGACGAGAAGAATTTCTACGAACTCGCGCTCAAGGTCAGCGGCGCAGTTCAGGCGGCGCGCTGGACGAAACTCGCGGACGGCACGGGCTTCATCCACAGCTTCAACGGACCGCACTCGTTGTTCGTGGATACGATCCGTTCCTGTCGCGCGCTGGCGGTGGCGCATCAACTCGGTCATATGCTGATGGGCGAACAGGACGCGAAGATTTCGCTGCTGCAACGAGTCGTGGAACACGCGCTAAACACGGCGCGGTATTCGATTTACTACGGCGAAGGCCGCGATGCGTATGATGTTCGCGGACGCACGGCGCACGAAGCTGTGTTCAACCCGGTGAGTGGCGTATTCCGCTGCCCGAACTCGCAGCAAGGTTACGCGCCGTTCAGCACGTGGACGCGCGGATTGGCGTGGGCGCTGTGCGGCTATCCCGAGCAGTTGGAATTTCTGTGCGCCGTATCCCGGTCGAGTGCGGCGGACTTTAAGTCGGTCGGTTCAGTGGAAAAATATCGCGCCCTGCTGTTGAAGACGGCTTTGGTGACAGCGGATTTCTATCTGGAAAATTCCTGCGCCGACGGCGTGCCGATGTGGGATACGGGCGCGCCGAACTTGCACCGCTTGCCAGCGAACTATCTCAACAAGGCATCCGATCCTTACAACAAGTTTGAACCGGTGGACGGCTCGGCAGCGGCGATTGCCGCGCAGGGTTTGATTCGTCTCGGCAATTATCTTAACGCCAACGGCGACAAGAAAGCTGCGACCAAATATGTCCAAGCCGGTCTATCTGTCGCGCGCACATTATTCAGCGAACCGTATCTCTCAACCGATCCGAAGCACCAAGGTTTGTTGCTCCACTCGGTGTATCATCGCCCCAACGGCTGGGATTATATCGCGCCGGGACAAAGCGTGCCGAATGGCGAAAGCTCCATGTGGGGTGATTATCATCTACGTGAACTGGCGTTGTTGATTCTCCGCGAAGCGCGTGGCGAGCACTACCTGACGTTCTTTGATTCTACAAAATGAAAAGAGGGATTCTATTTCTGCTGGCATTGAGTTGTTTTACAATCAGAGCGATTGCCCAGACGAATCACATCACCGTTCACACGGTTGGCGACTCAACGATGGCGAACAAGCCGGTGATTCCGGCGAATCCCGAGCGGGGTTGGGGGCAGATGTTGCACATGTATTTCAAGGACACGGTGCGCGTGGAGAACTACGCGCAGAATGGGCGCAGCTCAAAGACGTTCATTGCCGAAGGTCGCTGGGATAAAGTGCTGGCCGCGCTCAAGCCCGGCGATTTTGTCATTATCCAGTTCGGACACAATGACGAGAAGACCAACGATGTGAATCGTGGCACGGCACCGTTCGGGGAATACACCACAAATCTCGTCCGCTTCATCCGCGAAACGCGCGAGCATCAAGCGACACCCATTCTCGCCACACCTGTCGCGCGGCGGAAGTTTGATGAGTCGGGCACGCTGATGAATTCGCATGGCGTTTATCCCGAAGCAGTGCGCAAGGTGTCCGATGCCGAAAAAGTCCCGCTGCTCGAACTTTGCACCGCGACGGAAAAGCTCCTGCAACCACTCGGCCCGGAGAGTTCCAAACGGTTGTTCGACTGGATTCCCGCCGGTGAATTTGCGCCCGGCTCCAAGAAGCTCGATGACGACACGCACTTCAATGCCTACGGTGCGAGCCGCGTTTGCGATCTGGCGGTGATGCAGATTGAAGCCAACGTTCCCGAACTCGCGACGCGCTTGAACCGCAGTTCCAAGAGCACGAAACCCATCACGCCCGCACTGGAGAAATGAAACATCAATCTCTCGTTGCAGACGACGTTAGGAGGCTCAAACCAAAGCCGGAAAAAATGAGCCTCGTCACCTCGGCTGCTACAAGTGAAATTTAATTTATGTCCGAACCCTTCAAACTCACCCGCGTTGCATCGCTTAAAACTGTTGCCGACTTCCGCGCGCATATCGCGTTGCTCGGATTGGATTTGCCGTGCGAGGATACTATCGCCACCGGCACGGCGTCACCGCTGACGCAGCCGATTGATGGCGTGATAGTCAATGGCAAGCGCGTGGGCAATCGTTGGGCGATTCATCCGATGGAAGGCTGGGACGGCACGACGACCGGCGGCGTCACGGAGGAAATGCTCCGACGCTGGCAACGGTTTGGCGAAAGCGGCGCGAAGTTGATTTACGGTGGCGAGGCGATGGCGGTGCGCGCGGATGGTCGAGCGAATCCGAATCAGATCATCGTCACAGAGGAAAACAAGACCGGTATCGCGTCGCTGCGCGAAGTGTTGGTGAAGGCGCACGCCGAGAGTTACGGCAAGACGGATGATCTCGTCATCGGCTTTCAGCTCACGCACTCGGGGCGGTTCTGCAAACCGAATGACAAGAAACGCATGGAGCCGCGCGTGGCGTTCCGACATCCGATTCTGGATCGTAAGTTCAACGTGACGAGCGATTCGCAGATGTTCACCGACGCGGAGATCGAGGAGTTGATCCAGTGCTACATCCGCGCGGCGCAGATCGCGTGGGACGTGGGCGCGGACTTCGTGGACATCAAGCATTGTCACGGCTATCTGCTGCATGAATTCCTCGGCGCGCATACGCGGCCCGGTAAGTTTGGTGGGAGTTTCGAGAATCGTACGCGCATCTTGCGCGACATCGTGGCGGGCATTCGCGCGAGCGGGAATAAGATCGAGATCGGCGTGCGATTGAGCGCGTTTGACTTCGTGCCGTTCAAACCAGATGCCGCGCTATCGCAACCGGGAAAGCTCGGCCCGGGCATCCCCGAAGATTTCTCACACGCTTTACCCTATCGCTACGGCTTCGGCGTGAACGTCAACAACCCGGTTGATTACGACCTGACCGAGACGTTTCAGTTTGCCGATCTCTGCGCACAACTCGGCATCAAGATTCTGAACCTGAGCGCGGGTTCGCCTTACTACAATCCGCACATCCAACGGCCCGCGGCGTATCCGCCGAGCGATGGGTATCAACCGGCACACGATCCGCTGATTGACGTGGCGCGGCAGCTCAACGTCGTGCGCCAGATCAAAGCGCACCTCAAAAACTCCCAACTCCCAACTCCCATCTTGATTGGCACGGCTTACAGTTACTTGCAGGAATACTTGCCGCACGTCGCGCAATACGTCGTGCGCCACGGCTGGACGGACATGGTCGGCTTGGGGCGGATGGTTTTGAGTTATCCGAACATGCTGGCTGAAGCGGTCGAGAAAGGTTCGCTGACGAACAAATTGATCTGCCGTACGTTCAGTGATTGCACCACCGCGCCGCGCAACGGCATGATCTCCGGCTGCTATCCGCTGGATAAATACTACTCCGCCAAACCGGAGTTCCAGCAGTTGAAGGAAGTGAAGAAGAAGGTTGGAGGCTAAAGTTTCTTCACTGAGTCCCCAGTCCGGATAACGCCCTGTTGCACCACCTTCGCATTCACGCCGCGCAGGTGAAGTAGTTTGCCGTCGGGCGAGTTGACGAACTTCATCGCGTCCGGGCCGAAGCGGGCGGAGAACTTCTTGCAACCGAGATGCGGCGGCGCAGTCACTTCAATCACCGCCGAACCGATGGAGAGTCGTGTGCCGGGCGGCACGTTTACTTCGCTGAGATCAAAGTCCACGAACAACTGATCTCCTGCCAACGCCCAGCGGGTTTTGTCCTGAGCGATCAATCCAATGACGCGCGCGTTCATCACGTTGAGTTGCATCTCAGGATTGGCCATGCCATCGGCTGCGCTGCGACTGCCTCGCGCCTTCCAATTATCCCCCACCAGTCCGTGCGCCGGATCGAGTTGGGCTTCATCCACCACTTCGCGCTCGTCAGTGTTGGGGCGGCGCGAAATGAGTTTCAGCACACCGACATCCCTGGGCGATTGCCGGATGTGTTCGAGTCCTGCTTCCAGTTGTTCCAAAGTCAGATGTTCAACCCTGTTCATCGTGCCCGACTTTGTGAACAGACCCGCGAACTGTCGAGAAGATTGTCAGCCGAGAGATGCTCGCAAGCCTGCTGCATACGCTCCGAACACTGCTCGTATCTCATCGCGCACCCGGCGGAACACTTTCAACTGCTCGTCTTCGCTTCCCGTGGCGTGCGCGGGATCGTCGAACGGCCAATGATGTCGCTGCACCTGTCCTGGAAACGTGGGGCACGCTTGATCCGCATTGCCGCAAACGGTGATGACGGTGTGGATCGGTTGCGACAGAAAGTCATTCATGTGCTTGGAGACATGTGCGGAAATATCAATGCCGATCTCGTTCATCGCCTTGATCGCCAGCGGATGGACGTAGCCTGCGGGTTTGCTGCCCGCGCTGGCGACGGTGATGATGTCACCCGCCTCTTGTCGCAGGATACCCTCCGCAAGATGGCTGCGACAGGAATTGCCGGTGCAGAGGATGAGGACAGTGGGTTTTAATTTGATAGTTTCAGACATGACCTTAGTTAATTTTTTGTTGATACCAACCACGCGATTGATTGCAAATTTTGCAGACGGAAAGCATCACCGGCACTTCCACCAACACGCCCACCACACACGCCAGTGCTGCGCCTGATGCCGGGCCAAACAGCGTGATTGCCACTGCCACCGCCAACTCGAAGAAGTTGCTCGCGCCAATCAGCGCGCCCGGCGACGCCACGTTGTGCGGCACTTTTAGCCAGCGCATCACCAAGTAGGTGAGCGAGGAGTTGAAATAGACCTGCAACGTGATCGGCACGGCGAGCAGCAGCACGGCGGACCATTTCGTCGTCAGGTTCTCGGCTTGAAACGCGAATATCAGCACCAACGTCAGGAGCAGCGCGAATATCGTCACCGGCTGAAACTTCGGCAGAAGTTTCTGCTCGAACCAATCCTTGCCGTGTGATTTTAGCAACACCATCCGCGTCAGCCAACCCGCCGCCAAGGGAATTACGATGAACACCACGACGCTCGTGATCAAAACCTTGCTCGGCACGACGACATTCGCGACGCCACAGAGGAACATCACTATCGGCGCGAATAGGACCAGCATGATGAGGTCGTTCACCGCCACCTGCACGAGCGTATAAACCGGATCACCATCCGTGAGATAGCTCCAAACAAAAACCATCGCCGTGCAAGGCGCCGCCGCTAGGATGATGAGCCCTGCCGTGTATTCTTTCGCAAGCTCCGGCGTGATCCATGCGCGGAAGATGTGGTTCATGAACAACCATCCCAGCAACGCCATGCTGAATGGTTTGATCAACCAGTTCACCATCAGCGTCACCATCAGCCCTTTCGGTTTGCGCGCAACGCCACCGAGCGCGGTGAAATCCACCTTGAGCATCATCGGATAAATCATCAGCCAGATCAGCACCGCGATGGGGACATTGACCTGCGAACCTTGGCCAAACTCCAACTTGCTCAACGTGTCCGTGAACTCCGGCGCGAGTTTCCCAAGCGCGACACCGACGATCATGCACAGAAAAACCCAGAGCGTTAGATAGCGCTCGAAAAACGCGAGGCGTTTGGGCATAGCGACTTGGCGGTTCATGATTGGCAACAACTCTCCCCGCAAGAATCCGCGCCGGGTTTGCGGGCCTGAACTTCCAGACTTACGACATAATCGCTCGGCTTCGCACCGGCTGGCAGATGCGAGACGATTTGTTTGTAAAGCGGGTCTTCAAAACTCGTCATCGCTTCCACGTATTCCGCTTTGGGCTTGAGCACGATGTCTGTCAAACCCGCCTCGCGCGCCCAACGTTCCGTGTCACTCGCCAAGGCCGCACCTGCAACGCAACCGACAAGCGCCTCGACCAACTTGAGCACTTCACTGGGCAAGGGTTTGAGTAAAGCCATGTCCGATACCGCCACACGTCCGCCAGGTCTCAACACCCGCGCCATCTCGCGCCAGACTTGCGCCTTATCGGGCGAAAGGTTGATGACGCAGTTGGAAATAATCGCGTCCACCCCGTTGTCCGCCACGGGCAAGTGCTCGATTTCTCCGAGGCGAAACTCAACATTCTCCAGCTTTGTTTGCTCGTGATAGAACGCGATGTTCTTCCGCGCCTTCGCCAACATCTCCGGCGTCATATCCACGCCGATGGCGCGTCCACTCGCGCCGACTTTTCGTCCCGCGATAAAAACATCGAACCCGCCGCCGCTGCCGAGATCGAGGACGACTTCACCGGGCTTGAGAGCCGCAAGAGCCGCCGGGTTGCCGCAGGAAAGCCCCATGTTCGCGCCCTCGGGCAGTGCTTGCAGTTCCTCCTTGGTGTAACCTAGTTCAAGCGCCAGCTTGTCCGCATCTTGCGGCGCTGAACCACAGCAAGAGACTCCCGGCCCACAACATCCAGCCGAAGTGTCCTGAGCGATCTTGCTGTACCCGCCGCGCACCAGATCGCGGATGGCTTGTTCTTTTTCCAGTGTGTTCATTGTGTCCATGTTCGTTTTTCCTTTCAGCAACGTCTCCGGCAAATCTCCGCCAGATCCATCTTCAAAATCTTTTTGAGCTTCACCGCATCGGCGTCTGCTTCGTCGGTCTTGGCTAACGATTTGTGAACCCAGTCCAACGCCTCCCGCACGACCACCGGTGCGGTCTTGTCTGGCAGCCGATAATACACCCAACGCTCCGTCTTGCGGGACAGGATCAGCCCAGCCTCACTAAGAATAGAGAGATGTTTGGAAACCGTGGAGGTGGCAAGGCCGAACAGTTCCGTGATCTGGCAGACGCACAATTCGCCACGCCGCAGCGACAGCAGAATCCTCACCCGGTTCGGATCGGACAGTGCCTTTGTGATGCCCATGAGTTCACGCATACATTTAGTCATTTCGCCAAACAACGAAACGAATATGTCGGCAACACCTTTGGCTGACAAGATGTTTTTGTGAACCAGCAGGCGGCAAGTCATGAACAAAGCAACGCCTAAAGCTGCTGCGGCGGCGGGCGAAAGTTTCTTTCCTTGAATTTAGACGCGTAAAAATCAAACCTGTGACTGTTGTTGTTTTGAACATCGTCAATCGCAAATCTTAAATCGTAAATTCATCATGGCCTACAAAGACGTCGCACCGCCCGCAGGCGGAAAAATCTCCATCAAAGCTGGCAAACTCACCGTGCCGGAAAACCCCATCATCCCGTTCATCCGTGGTGACGGCACGGGGCCGGACATCTGGGCTTCCAGCGTTCGCGTATTTGATGCCGCTGTGGAGAAGGCTTATGGCGGCAAACGGAAGATCGCCTGGTTTGAAGTGTTCGCGGGCGAAACTTCCAAGAACAAATTCGACAACTGGCTGCCCGATGACACCGTGGATGCGTTCCGTGAATATCTCGTCGGTATCAAAGGCCCGCTCACCACACCCGTCGGCGGCGGCATCCGCTCGCTCAACGTCGCGCTGCGCCAGATGCTTGATCTCTACGTCTGCCTGCGTCCCGTGCAATGGTTCACCGGCGTCCCGTCGCCCGTGAAACATCCTGAGAAGGTCAACATGGTCATCTTCCGCGAGAACACCGAGGACATTTACGCGGGCATTGATTATCAGGCTGGCTCGGTGGAGGCGAAAAAGATTCTCGAATTCATCCAGAAAGAATTACCTGCGGCGTTCAAGAAAATCCGTTTCGGCGCGGAAGCCGCAGACACCGTGGGCATCGGTATCAAGCCCGTGAGCAAACCCGGCACGGAACGTCTCGTGCGCTCCGCCATCGAATACGCCATCGCGAACAAGTCGAAGAGCGTGACGATTGTCCACAAGGGCAACATCATGAAGTTCACCGAAGGCGCGTTTCGCGATTGGGGTTATGAACTAGCCAAGCGCGAATTCGGCGCGGTGGAGATTGACGGCGGCCCGTGGTGCAAAATTGCTGATGGCAAACCCGGCGCAGGCATCGTCATCAAAGACGCCATCGCCGACATCACGTTGCAACAAGTACTCACGCGCCCGACGGACTTCGACGTGATCGCCACGTTGAACTTGAACGGCGATTACCTGAGCGACGCGCTCGCCGCGCAGGTGGGTGGCATCGGCATCGCGCCCGGTGGGAATATCAATTATATCAGCGGCCATGCGATCTTCGAGGCCACGCACGGCACCGCGCCGAAGTACGCGGGAAAAGATCAGGTCAATCCCGGCTCAGTTGTCTTGTCCGGCGAGATGATGTTCCGTTACATGGGTTGGACCGAAGCAGCGGACTTGATCCTCAAAGGACTCAACGGCGCGATTGGCAGCAAGCGCGTGACTTACGACTTCGCGCGTCAGATGGAAGGCGCAACAGAGATCAAGTGCTCCGCGTTCGGCGATAACATCATCAGTCATATGTGAACGAATTGTTGATGCCTTAACTTACTCGACGGGCGAGCCGACAAGGTTCGCCCGTCTTTCTTTTCAAATGGCGGATTCAATCAACTCCTTGATCATCGGGTTATCACCGCAGACCGGGGAGAATGGTTTCAAGGCTCGGCGACCTCTGAACATTCAACTTCCAACTTTGCATCCGTCGCTAATTTTACTACGCTCTGCAAAATGAAAGCCACGCTTGAAGTCATCAACCAGATGCAAGCGGATGGCGTCATTGGCAACTACGCCATTGGCGGTGCCGTAGGCGCGACGTTTTACCTGGAGCCGGTCGCCACGCTGGACATTGACGTTTTTGTTTCACTTCAAGGCGGCGATGCCAGCCCGCTCCTTTCGCTCACCCCGATTTACGATTATCTCACCACGCGCGGTCACAAGACGGAAAAGGAATACATCATTATCGCCGCCTGGCCTGTGCAGTTTCTGCCGCCCGGCAATCCCTTGGTGGAGGAAGCCCTGGCGCAGGCGCTGGAAACGGACCTTGAAGGCGTGCGAACACGCGTGATGACGGCAGAACACCTGACCGCCATCGCGCTGCAAACGGGCCGCGCCAAGGACTTCGCCCGCATCCTCCAGTTCATCGAAAGCGGCACGCTCGATGTGGACAAACTCGACGGCATTTTGCAGCGGCATGGATTGGTTGCCAAATGGGAGCAGTTCGGCGATAAATTCAAAGACAACCTATGAGCGACCACATGCGACAAATCCTGGAAAGCAAGCGGGCGATGCGTCAGCAGCTTGCGGCGTTGCCCTTTGCCGAAAAAGTGAAGTTGCTTGAACAGTTGCGGGACCGCACGCTGGCAATCGCCACCAGCCCGCTCAAGCGACAGATGACACACCCTGGTTGACTGTAACTTCGCAAACTGGACGCGGGTTGGATGCCGCAGAATGGATCGTAATCAATCAACTCCTTGATCGTCGGATGATCGCCGCAGATCGGGCAGAATGGTTTTTAACGGTCGGCTCACGCTGTGTCGCTGGAGGAAATCCCGCCGTTTCTGGGTCTGTGACCTCAAAGTGAGTTTTCATTACGCTACAGGGTAGAGGGGCAGTTTCCGGCGAAGGAAGCCCGTAGGGCGACCGGAGCCGGGAACTGCCCCCGGGGGGCTCAACATCCAACGTCTCGACACCAAGCCCGGTCGCCAGCAGGGTCACGTCAGCACCGAAGTCCACGAGGCACTCAAACGCGAACTCCAAGACAAGGAACGCGCCCTGGCCGACCTGTCGGTCGAATTGGCGATCCTGCAAAAAAACGAGGGGGTTCGTGGTACCGATAACCGGCCTGTGGATCAAAGAGCAAACCAAACTGGAAATCCTCACCGTGATTGAGTCCTCCCAGCAACAAGGCGTTTCTGCACGTCGGACCTGTTCGCTCCTGGCGAT
>CAMCWI010000099.1 GCA_945882065.1 Akkermansia muciniphila | reverse complement strand
AGTGAAAAATCCATTGTTCGGGTAGTTACTAGCACCCTCACCCGCTTTTAGTCACGCGCCTCAAAGCTTGAATCGCCAGCCCAGCATCCATATTTTCCGCTCATGGCCAATGCGAAGAAAAAAAGCCGCCTGTTGCAGGGAGCGCGGGTCTATCTCTCCGGCCCGATGGATTTTGTCGCCTCGCGAAAAGTGGAGAAGCACTTCGGTTGGCGCAATCGCGTGAGCCAATTTCTGCAAGAGACCGGCGTCACCGTCTTCGATCCGTGGTTCAAACCTGATGTGCGCGGGCTTCATGAGTACGGGCGTGAAGACGTTAAGAGCACCGAACTCATCCGCAAACGCTGGACGTTCGCCGGGGGCAAACACGGTGCGCAGGAACGCGCCTGGTGCGCGGAACAATTCTGGGAGACGCTGCACATTGATCTCCGCATGGTGGACACGAGCGATTTCACCATCTCGTATTGTCCCACGAACATTTACAGCGTCGGGACGCCTCACGAGATCATTCTGGCGTCGTTGCAACATAAACCCGTGCTCTTCGTCAGCCCGCCAGTTGAGTTTCCAAGTCTGCACAAATTGCGCGATCACTTGAGCCGCGACGTCAAGGGTCGCGCGTTGCTCAAACGGCTGGAGATGGAGATTCCGGTGAAAGAAAACCCGCGTGGCATTCCCAGCCTCTGGTACATGCCGCTCGTGAAGAGTGAAAATTTCTTCGACGGCTTCGGCTTCGCGCAATATCGGAAACAGTTCGGCTGGAAGACGGACATCACGCTGGATCAACACGAGAAACAATTCCCTCCGCAGCGTCCTTTGCTGCCGTTCATCGAGAAGTTGAACAGCGAGCTTCCGAAGAAGTGGGACAGCAAACTCAACAAGTTTATCCCCGACGACGACTGGCTTCTCTGGGATTTCAATACCAAGAAGATTCGCGGCAAACACGTCGAGTCCGTGAGGAAGTGAGCCGCGTGCGTCGAACCAAAATACGGAGTGTGGCCGTCCCCGAACACAGCAACGCTGATGGGGAAGAAAGCTTTCGCATTGTTCAGAAGTCGTTAGCCGCGGAGCTTGCTGCGCCCGGAGACGGGACCACTCCGTGACACACGAAGTCTGATTCTGAAAACGCACCAATCTTTGAAACCCGTGTCGAACCCCGCATATCTCAAAACGTTTCTTGAAGCGCAACTGCCTGCCGCGCTCGAACTGCTCCGGCAGATGGTCGGCATCAACAGCTTCACGCTCAATCCCGAAGGCGTGAACCGGCTCGCGCGATTCACGGCTGAATATTTTGCCCCGCTCGGCTTCAGCGCGGAAATGATTCCCTCCGCAAATCCGCGCTTCGGTCAACATCTCGTTCTCATACGAAACGGGCGCGGCGCGAAAAACATCGCGCTGGTTTCGCACCTAGACACGGTTTTCCCACCGGAGGAAGAAGCGCGAAATAATTTCCAGTGGTTGATCGAAGGCGACCTCGCCTTCGGCCCCGGCACGCACGACATCAAGGGCGGTACGGTGATGATGTGGCTCGTGTTGAACGCGCTTCAAGCGCACGCGCCCGAAATCTTCGAGAACATCACCTGGAAATTATTTCTCAACTCATCTGAGGAAATGTATTCGCCCGACTTCGGCGACTTGTGCCGGAAACGCATGGACGCAAACACACTCGCCGCGCTCGTCTTTGAAGCGGAAGGTCGGCTCGGCAACGAACATCTCGTGGTGGCCGCGCGCAAAGGTCGGGCGACCTGGCGCGTCACGGTGTCAGGACGCGGCACGCACGCGGGCGGTAAACATTCGCACGGCGCAAACGCAGCGGTGCAACTTGGACAGCTTTTGCCGCGCATCGCCGCGCTCACGGATTACTCGCGCGATCTCACGGTGAACGTCGGCACGATCAGCGGCGGCACGGTGTTGAATCGTGTCCCACACGAGGCCGTGGCTGAAGGCGAGTTCCGCGCGTTCACCTCTGAAGCTTACAATCATTGCAAAAAAACTCTGCTCGCACTCGCTGGCACCGACGATGTTCGCAGTCTGGTGGATGGTTTTCGTTGCACCGTGAAAGTTGAAATCCTCACCGAGAGTCGTCCGTGGCCGCGCAATGCTGATACGAACAGGCTTTGTGAAATCTGGAGGCAAGCAGGCGACGAAGCGGGTTATCCAACGAACCTTCAGGAACGTGGCGGCCTCAGCGATGGCAACATGATCTGGGACGCCGTTCCCACACTCGATGGACTTGGCCCATGGGGTGACAACGATCATTGTTCGGAGCGCAGCGCGGATGGATCGAAGCTCCCCGAATACGTGGAGATCAGCAATTTCGTCCCCAAAGCCGTCGCGAACACGCTCGGTATTCTCAAGCTGATTGCGGATTGAGAGCTTCCGATTTCACATCTGCTTTTAAGGCGGGAAGGTTGGGCTGAGGGTTGAGAATCTGGTCTCTGCAAAACGCGGCGACTTCCCGGGGCAGGGCATTCCAATACTGCCCCGCGTAATTCTGCTTCACCCAGGAAAGAAATTCCGTGTAGAGGTGAACTGGAAATTCCCCCAACTGTTGTTTCTGGCCGGCAAATGTAATGTAATCCGGGTGCGAATTGGACAGTGCCATACCGCCGCGACTGGCGATCCACTGAAGCTTTTGTTTCCAGATGGCGTTGGATTTTTCCTCAAGCATTACAAACAGCGTGGAATCCTGAACCAGTGTGTAGGGAAGTTCCATATAGCCCCGGTTGTTTTTCCCTGCGTGCCAGAAAGGAAAGATGGTTTTTGCATTGTCCGATTGCGGCTCGAACGGATCGGTGTCAAACGTCGAGGCGTCGTATTTGAGGTTCAAGTCTTCAAGCCATTGAAGGTTGTGGAACATGAAGCCTGAGCGAAATCCGCAGACGTTCCATTCCCGGAGGAAGTGATTGATGCGTGCGGCGCTCTCAACAAAGGTTGCGCGGGATTTGTAAAGCTTCCCATCGTGACGATGGTCGTGAACGCCCACCTCGAAGCCATTTTCCTCCAACCATTTTCTGAGGTCCGCCGGGACTTGGTACGGCCCCTCGGGAATAAAATTGAATGAAGAACGGAAGCCAAGCGACATCTCGGCCTCGGCAAGTTGTTTGACGCGATCCAAACCTTTTTGAAGTTCGACATCATGGGTCAGAACGAATGAGAACCGGCGGTTTTCCGGCCAGCCTTTGAACCATGCTGGCGGGTTCCCGGCGGATTCCAAGATGGGCCAGTCCCCGCTGTGCCTGGCGCGCTGTCGGCGCGCCCACCGACGGCGCATCATCAGACGAAGTGCCAATGGCAACCAGGGTTTGAGCAGGTAATAAATGCGAAGAGACACCAGCCAGACCACCCCGCTTATCGCGGCAATCAGAAGCCAATGGGCGCGAACAAATCCAATCAGGGTGTTTTTCATCTGATACTTCGGGCGTTCAATTCAGTCCATTTGCGGATACAATAATTTTCCAATTAAACGAAACAGCGGCATTGGCATCAAACTCAAAACTTTGTTGATGCGGCCATTTTTTTCACCAGACCTTGCCACAAACATTTCACGGCGCAAATCATAGCGATGATATATTATGGGGCGTTCCTCGGCACCAAATCCGCATTTGAACCGACGCAGCCCCCCGTTCTCCGGCGCGGTGCGGCCCATGGAAAACACCTCGCATCCAAGCCTCATGCACGTTTTTATCGCCTCCCACATCACCAGGTCATTTCCGCGCAGATGCAATCCAGACGTGGCAGACGCGCCAAACTTATAAATCCCATTGCGCCCGTGATGAAGAAACACACCCGCAGCCACTACCTTGCTCTCATGCTCCGCCACCACCACAAATCCGCCACCGGATTTGATGACGTGTTCGAAGATGTTATTGAAAAACGGGAACGCCTGCGGAGGCACACCGTGCTTGTGCCGGGTTTCACAATGAAGAGCATGATACGTCTGCATCGCGTCTGGGGTTCTCAACACGCGCACCGTGACGTTTGATTTCTCCGCCTTGCGTATCGCCCTCCTCACACTGTTCTCAAAGCGGCCAAAGATCGCCTCGTCTCCCCCGGTGAGTTTTATCTCGTGTCCGACAAAAGTGTCCCAGGCGGGCGCATCCGGACGGCAGGAAATCTTCCCGCGCACTTCGAGGTATTTCCAGCGTCGTTGCCTGCCCAGCTCTAAGGCGCGCTCAAAAACCTTGCTCCCATCGTCGCCATCAAAACACAGCAGGCCGCCCTCGTCTGAAAACGGCAGGGATATTCCGCGACGCCCCTTGAGCAGCGTGTTCACTTCGAGAATCGGCAGCTGTGCGCCGGGACGATTGCCGTTCATGGCTGCAAGGAAATGGGGTTTATGTCCGTAACTCGCACAGAGGGCGCGCGCCCAGCCGGTGCTGTGAAAAATAGACCCGTTCGGATGCGACGAACTGAGCGCGTCCCAGCCTTGTTCCACGCCGGGATCAAACGTTCGGATATTTCCCTTGGCTTCCATGTAGAGGCTCAGGCGCAAACCCGTGGAACTTCCGGGAGCGGATTAACCGACCCCATCTGGTCGTTTGAGAGAAATCTTTTATCGTGAAACACAGTCTATTTTTCACGGTATCGCAGGGCAGTTCAAGTTTCATCATCTGGATTTGATACGGATGTTTGCCAAGGTTGCTGGATATATTTCTGGTTCGACTTCTTTTCAAAATCGCTAACCTGGCGACGTGTCCGCAAAAACGTGATGGATTGACTTGCGCGGGCAGGTTCAGGAAAATGCCTGTGTCGTATGGCGTCTAAAAGCAACGTGTCAAAAAGTCGTTCGGCCCGTGATCAAACGCGGGCATTGGACATTCAGATCCAATTCATGGAGGGCGTTGTCCGTCGCGATCCCCGTTACGTAGAAGCGTTGCAGTTGTTGGGAGACAATTACACCAAGCGCGGCCGTTACTCGGAAGGTCTCAACGTGGATGAACGCCTTGCCGAGCTTGAACCGGAAAACCCCCTCGTGTTCTACAATCTGGCGTGCAGTTATTCCCTCACTGAAAAATGCGATCTTGCAGCCGACGCGATTGAAAAGGCGTTGACGCTCGGCTATCGGGATTTCAACTGGATGGTCAAAGACCCTGACTTAAAAAAGCTCCGCGCCCATCCGCGCTACAAAGCCATCCGCGAAACCGTCCGCTCGCTCAAATCCAAGGACGAGTGACATTGAGATGATTGAGTGACGCCGCCGCGTCAAGTCGTTACTCTCCGCGCATGGATTCCACGGATTGGAGCAGCCTGAGCGACGACGAGTTGCTGGAGAAAAAAATCTCCCAACTCGGTCTCAAGCTCGACGGCACGAAACTCCAGTCGCTCATCCAACAACTTTACGACGAGCTTTCACAAAAAGGTCTGACCTTCCATCCGCCCTGTCACATCGGCGACGAATGGTTCGTGCCTGTGGGCATTCCGACCATCTTTGTTCCGTTCTTTCTCACGCACGAGCGGCTGCGCGCGTTGGAAAAGAAAATTATTCTCGATGTCGAAGGTGAGTCGGATGAGTGGTTCATGAAGCTCATCCGCCACGAAGCGGCACATGCCTACGCCTACGCGTATCCGTTCGTGCGCAAACGCAAATGGCAGCAGACGTTCGGCAAATCTTCCAACGAGGAAACACCTTCGTTCTATCGCCCGCGCCCTTACAGCCGCAGCTTCGTCGTCCATCTCGATGACTGGTACGCGCAGTCGCATCCCGACGAAGATTTCGCGGAGACGTTTGCCGTGTGGCTCACGCCAGGGCTGGATTGGCGTGCGCGTTACAAGGGTTGGAACGCACTGCACAAACTCGAGTACGTGGACGAGTTGATGAAATCACTAGCAGACAAACCACCGTTGCCCATGCCGGAATATCAGGTTGCCGACTACGATTGCCTCAACGTAAAACTCAAGACCTACTACGCGAAAAAGCGGAAGGAGTATGAGGATTCGTTCCCGGATTTTTACGACAACGACCTGAGACAACTCTTTGATGCGGGCGAAGGCGTGGAAGGTCGCGTCAAGGCTTCTGTGTATCTGCGCCGCCATCGCCGCGAATTGGAAAGCGCGGTCTGCCAGTGGACGAACGAGAATAAATATCGCGTTAATAAGCTACTGGCGCGGCTCATTGATCGCTGCGACAAACTGAACCTGCACATCAAAGCCTACGATCCGAAACAAAACATCCAGGTGTCCGCCTACATCACCACGCTCGTGACAAACCATCTGTTCACCGGAAAATTCAAACGGAAGAAATGAAAGCGTTGCGGCAAACTTCTCACCATCGGCTGGTAGGGCGCGTCACTCCGTGCTCGCCGGGCTTGGCCAGGCAGACGACGGCGCGCACGGAGTGACGCGCCCTACCTCATGAAACGAAAACTCAAAATCCTCGCCCTGTTCGACGCCATCGCGCCGACGACGATTGATCAAGACCTCAGCGCCGAGTTGAAGACCGACGATTGGAAGACCGAAGCCAACGTCCTCGCCGCGCTCACTGAACTCGGCCACACCGTCGAACACCTCGCCATCTTCGACGATCTCAATCTGCTCCAGCAAAAACTCGACGGCTTCCAGCCGGACGTTTTGTTCAACCTTGCGGATCAGTTCAAAAACAATCGTGCGTTCGATCAGAACATCGTTTCGTTTCTCGAAATGCACGGCGTGCCCTTCACCGGTTGCGGCTCCACCGGCCTGACGCTCTGCAAGCAGAAGGGCATTTCCAAAAAGATTCTCAGCTACCACCGCATCCACGTTCCCCAGTTCACGGTCATCCCGCGTGGCAAACGCCCCGTTCGCCCGGCGCGACTCAAGTTCCCCATTCTTGTGAAGCCGCTGAAGGAAGAAGCGAGTTACGGCATCTCGCAGGCGTCGTTCGTGGAGACAGACGAACAATTCAAGGAGCGCGTGCAGTTCATCCATACCTCGCATGACTGCGATGTCATTGCTGAGGAATATATCGCCGGGCGCGAGCTTTACGTGAGTGTCCTTGGAAATCATAAGCTCGATGTTTATCCAATCCGCGAACTCGTATTCAAGGAAGTCCCGCCGGACGAACCCAAGATCGCGACCTACCGCGCCAAGTGGGACGAGGAATATCGCAAAAAGTGGGGGCTGCAAAACCAGTTCGCCGACGCACTCGACCCCGCGCTCGCCAAGGACATCGTGCAAACTTGCAAACGTATTTACCGCTTGCTGACGATTGACGGCTACGCGCGCGTGGACTTGCGAGTCACGGCGGCCAACGAGATTTATTTCATCGAAGCCAACCCGAATCCCATCCTCGCCGCCGATGAAGACTTCGCGCAATCCGCGCTCAAAGCCGGTCTTACCTACCCGCAACTCATCGAGCGCATCATCCGCGCGGGGTTGAAGACGGTCAGAGAGTAACCACGGATGGACACGGATCGAATCGCCGCGAAAGCGTGCAAGGTGGATATCTGAAGCCAGAGGCCAGAAGCCTGATCTCCGCCCTCTGAAATTCTCACTCTCTGCAAGGTTCTCGGCTGTTTTTGATGGTCTCGATATGCAGAACGCTGCGCGGGGATTTCAGAATGAGCATCCTCACGTCGGATGCTACGATCCGCGCCACTACGACGAAGGCGACCCGGAGGTCGCCTTCGCTTGGATCAATTTTTGTTCTGCTGATCAGAACTTCGGTTCGCTGCCGTCGAGCATCTTCACTTTGTTGTGCGCGAAGTATTCCTTGGTCAACGCCTTCATCATCTTGGGTAATTGATCGTAGAGCCGCTTCAACTTGCGCGGCTTGCGCTTGGCGAGCGCGTAATGCGTGAGCAACGGCATCGCGATGGTCGTATCCGTGTAGCACACGACGGCATCAGGAAGCTTCGTGGGATCAACCTTGCCCCAGCTCACAGCTTCGCCGGGAGTCGCGCCGGAGAGACCGCCGGTGTCGGGACGCGCGTCGGTGACTTGGATGAAGAAGTCTTGGCCGACTTCTTTCATGCGGAGTACTTCCTGAATCTGCGGTTCGGTTTGCAGGGTGAAGTTCTTCGGACTGCCGCCGCCCCAGAGAACGACGCCGCTGCGACCGCCGTTGCGTTTCGCCGCGAGGACGATGGCGGTGGATTCGTTCACGTCAATCGAGGGATTCACGCGCAGCTTGTTGCCACGCAATTCCACGCCCGCCACATTCATGCCGATCGTGGAGTCGCCGGGCGAACTGGTGAAGCACGGCACGCCTGCACGATACGCGGCGGCCATTACCGACACGTCTTTCAGCTTATGTTTGCGTTCCCATTCAGCGGCGTATTTGCCGATCTTGTAGTGAAGTTCCGTCGTGCCCATTTCCTTTTGGAACTCGGGTCCACAGAGGATTTCGCGGAGTAATTCATCCGTGGCCATCAAGCCATCGGAGTAGGGAATCACCACGTCGTAGATGCGGACGAGATCGTTGTCGCGCAGATCGGTGTCGTCGAACTTGAAGCTGCCGGAGTGAACCGGGTAATTCAGCGCGAAGTGCAGATCGTGATAGAGATTCGCACCGGTGGAAACGATCCAGTCCACGAAGCCCGCCTTGATGAGCGGGATGATGCTGGAGCAACCGAGACCCGCCGGGGTCAACGCGCCGCTGATGCTCATGCCCACGGTGACATCGTTGTCCAACATGCGATTGGCGAAAAGTTGGCAGGATTCCTTCAAGCGCGCGGAGTTGTAAGCGAGGAAGCACTCGTCAATGATGTAGGTGAGCTTTTCCTTGCCGGTCAGATTCTTCGGCTGGATACGTTTGCCCTCCATGTATTTCTTTTTGTGGGGGCAGTTTTTTTCCTTCATCCATTCCGGCATGTCGGCAATGGCTTCGCGGTTGTGGATTTTGTGTCGTTCAGTTCTGGCCATAGGTTTTATCGGTTAAAATTTAGCGGCGCACACGATACAAAGCCCGGCGCGGCTGACAAACATTTAATCAGGGATTCCCTGCACCCGACCAGCCTGCTGATAGCGGCCGTGAATGAGAGCCAGACACTCTCACTTGGCAGACAAACTCATGTTCGTGACATGGATAACCACAAATAGGAGTCAACTCGAGACGACTTGTGGCCACAAAACTTTCTTGCACATGCAACAAAGTTTGGCAATGGGTTCGAGGGGAGCAGAGCGATACTGCGCGTCCGCGAAGATCGGGCGGGCGACGCCTCCGGTTTTGAACAGTCCGCTGTTTTTCCTACCCGAAACCCGAGTGGCGGTTCAATCTGTCGTCCAGCAATCTGATGAAACGTCCCGCGATGACCCACGGAAAATCTGCCTTGATGCGAAAAGCCGCCCACCTTTTGGTTGGGTGGTTTCTCCTCGCTGCAATTGCGACGAGTTCCCGTTACAGAGCATTGGGAGAAACAAACATCACCACTCCTAACCCTTGGCAGACCACGCGAACCAATACTGCGTTCTTTCCCATCGCCGTCTGGCTGCAAGACCCCATCAACGCCTCAGCCTATCGCGATGCCGGGATAAATATTTTTGCCGGACTCTGGCAAGGGCCGACGGACACACAGCTTTCCGATCTGCACAAAGCCGGGATGCTCGTGGTCTGCGCGCAAAACCAGATTGCTCTCAATCATCCCGCGCGTTCAAACATCCTTGCCTGGATGCACAGCGATGAACCAGACAACGCCATGTCGCCGGGTGCAAGACTCGGAATCGGCAAGCCCATACCCGTGGAAAGCGTCGCCGCAGACTATCGTCGCATGATTGCCAACGACTCGACACGCCCGGTTTTACTGAATCTCGGTCAAGGTGTGGCGTGGGATAATTGGTATGGTCGCGGCACACGCAATCGTCACCCGGAAGATTATCCGCGTTATCTCGAAGCCTGCGACATCGCATCCTTCGACATCTATCCGGCGAGCCACACCAGCCCTGAAGTCGGAGGAAATTTGTGGTACGTGCCGCAAGGCGTCGAACGATTGCGGCGCTGGGTTCGCGACGAGAAGCCGGTCTGGAACTGCATTGAAACCACGCGCGGCAACAATCCCAGCCGCAAGCCCACACCGCACGAAGTCCGCGCTGAAGTCTGGATGTCGCTCATCCACGGCTCGCGCGGCATCATTTATTACGTCCATCAATTCAAGCCGACGTTCATCGAAGCTGCATTGCTAGGTGATGCCGAAATGCTCGCTGCCGTCACGAAGTTGAACCAGCAGATCACGAGCCTCGCGACAGTTCTAAATTCTCCCACCATCACGAACGCGGTAACGGTTCAAACCGCGAACGCCGCCACGCCCATCGCCACAATGGTCAAGCAGGCTGGAGGCTTTACATACATCTTCGCCGTCGCCATGCGCCCGCTTGATACGAAGGCGGAGTTCGCGTTGAAACAATTCGCAGGCTCAGAAACTGTGGAAGTCTTGGGTGAGAACCGCACCGCGACCGTGAAGGATAGAAAATTCACCGACTCATTTGGCCCGTGGGGCGTGCATCTCTACCGCGTGAAATCTGGATCAGCGCAGTGAATTATTCGTTCAGCCACGGAAAGGCACAAGAGGCACAAATCGAAAACTGATTTAGATGGCAGCGCGAGTGTGTTCCATTTTTCCGTCTCGGCTTTTGTGCTTCTTGTGCCTTTTTGTGGCAACCATCCCCAGCGTTTAGAGTGAAGCCGGTTTCTGCGCGCCGCCCCACTCATTCAGTCCGCGCTCATCTTCGCTCGCGCTGAACTCCGGGTCCAACAACACCAACGCCGCGCCGATCAGATAGAGCGATCCCGCAATCACAACAAACTCATCATTCGCAGCGTCCGCCAAAGCGCGCGACAGATTATCAAGGCAGTGAACTTCCGCGCGCGGATTCGCCGCACGGCAAGCCACGGCAAGTTCCTCTGGTTTCGCCATGCGCGCACTGTCCACCGGCACGAGCAGGATGCGCGCTGCCGCCGGAGCGAGCATCTCACACATCACCCGCCAGTCTTTATCACCGAGCATTCCGAGGATGAGCGTCGGCGCACTGGACTTTGCCACGTCGCGTGGGAGTTCACGCTTTAGCGTGCGCCCCGACAATTCCGCGCTCTGCGGGATTGAACTCCAACCCACCAACTCCCCCCGCAACGCCTCCACACCCGCGATGTTATGAGCGCCATCCAACAAAACCCGTTGACCGCCCGGTCGCGTGATGAGTTGCAATCGTCCCGGCCAGTTTACTTGAGCCAAACCGTCGGCAATGTGCGCTTCGCTCACGGGAAATATTTTCTGGAGCACCTCAACAGTTGCGAGGGCCAAAGCCGCGTTCGCGCCCTGATGCGCGCCAAGAAGCGAGGAGCAAGGAGCGAGGATGGAGGATGAATCTGATTCCACTCGCGTCAGCGGCGCATTGTTTTCGCGCGCTACTTTTTCAATCACACTCAACGCCTCCACTCCACGCTCCGTTGTCACCACCGGCACGCCGGGCTTGATGATGCCCGCCTTTTCAGCCGCGATCTTTGCCAGCGTATCGCCAAGCCACGCCTGATGATCCAACGCGATGTTCGTGATGACGCTCGCCAGCGGGGTAACGATGTTCGTCGCGTCCAATCGCCCGCCGAGACCCGTTTCCCAAATCACCAAATCGCACTTCTGCTCCGCGAAATAGCGCAACGCCATGATCGTGATGAATTCAAACAGCGTCGTGGCATCGGGCTTCCAACCCGGCGGTAAAAGCGCGGATGGGGCTGGTGGTGTGACAAATTTTGAAGCCGCAGCGGGTTCGAGCGTCCGTCCGGGCGGCAAGATGCCCGCCGCTACATCCACCACCAACCGCACCACATCCGCCTCGACAATGAGTTGACGATTCACCTGAATCCGTTCACGAAACGAAACCAGATGCGGCGACGTGAACAATCCCACCCGCAACCCCGCCGCGCGATAAATGCTCTCCAGCATAGCGCACGTCGAACCTTTCCCATTCGTGCCCGCGACGTGGATGAAACGCAGTTTGTCCTCTGGGTTTCCGGCAAGTGCCGCGAGATACCGCGTCACGTCCAATCCCGGTCGCGCGCCGAACACTTGCAGCCCGTAAAGAAATCGAATGGCTTCGGTGTAGGTCATCGCGGCTACACAATGCGTGAAGCTGATTCACCAGACAACTCTCTGATTTCCTCCGCCAGCAACTGACTGCTACTTCTGGTCGCACCCGGTCGCACTCAGTGACGAAGTCGGTGTTGACTCTGCCTTGCCGCGCCCTCAGATTTTGGCTCAATTATGAAAGCGCTTGCCGCACCCGCCGGATTTCGCCCCTCGGCTACCTCCAAATTTTCCGCACCAACAGTGGATCAGATCATGGTCGAGGAACGCGCCGCGTCCTTCGGCAAACGCAGCATCAAGACCAGTGCCAAGCTCGCCGGTCTCAAGATGACCGTGAGCATGTGCGATCTCACCACACTCGAAGGCAAGGATACGCCGGGCAAAGTCGCCTACCTCTGCCGCAAGGCGCTCCAGCCCATCGAGGCGAAATACGACGTGCCGAGCTGCGCCGCTGTGTGCGTTTATCCGAACATGGTGAAATACGCGCGCAAGTTTCTCGGCGACGTTTCGCCCGTGAACATCGCCGCCGTCGCCACCGGTTTTCCCAGCGGGCAATATCCGTTGCGCACCAAGCTTGAAGAAGTTCGTCGCACTGTGGCCGATGGCGCGGACGAAATTGACATGGTCATTGACCGTTGCGCCTTCCTCGCCGGCGACCACGCGAAAGTCTTCGACGAAATCGCCGCCACGAAGGAAGCCTGCGGCGCGGCGCATTTGAAGGTCATTCTCGAAACCGGCGAACTCGTCACCTACGACAACGTCCGCCTCGCCAGCGAAATCGCCATGCAAGCCGGCGGCGATTTCATCAAGACCAGCAC
>CAMCWI010000098.1 GCA_945882065.1 Akkermansia muciniphila | reverse complement strand
CCGCCGGGAATAACTTTTCGAAACAGACAATTGACACCCCGGAGTGTGCTGTCTAGGCTGGCGGCGTTAATCAATCAAACGAATTTTGCCATGTTAATCCGAATTAGTCTCATCATCGCAATCATCGCCGGACTCGCGGCAGGCGCGATTAATTTCATTCAGGTCAAACAGAAGATTGACGGGGTTGTCACCGAGCGTAACGACTGGAATCAGAAGTACGTCAAAACAGACACCGAGTTGACCACCACCAAGGGCACGCTGGCCAAGACCGAGAAGGAACTCACCACGACCAAGGAAACGCTCGCGTCCACGCAGCAGGAACGCGACAAGGCCGTGGCGGAAGCTGAAATCCAGATCAAGAAGGCCACCGAACTCACCGAGAAGCTCGCTGGCACAATCTCCGAACGTGACGATGCCCGTGCAAAACTTGCCGCGTATGAAGGCACCGGTTTTACGCCGCCGCAGATCGCCGGGTTGGGTAAACAGATCCGCCAGGCCCAGGAAGCCCTCGAAGCCTCACTCGAAGAGAAAAAAATCCTCAGCATATCTCTGCAAAAGGCCAAGGATGAAATTGATTGGATCAAGGGCAAAGTGGAATACGTCAAACTTCCCGCCGATCTCAAAGGCAAGATTCTCGTCGCGGATCCCAAGTGGGAGTTTGTTGTCCTCAATGTTGGACAAGATGAAGGAGCAAAAATCCACGGTGAAATGCTCGTCAGCCGCAACGGCAAACTCGTCGCCAAGGTTATCATCAGCGAAGTCCAGAAAGGCCGCTGCATCGCCAACGTCCTCCCCGGATGGAAACTGGGTGACGTGGTCGAAGGCGATCAAGTCATCCCCGCGTATCCTGAATCGTGAACTCGTTACGGATCAGCAAAGCGGGCGTCTCCTTTCTTCTGTTGTTTGTTCTAGGGAGTCTCTTCCTCACCGGTTGCGCTACCACTGAATCGGACAATCTCTCCGTGCGCCCATGGAATTCCCCGAGCGGCTGGGAATCCGGCCTCCCGGCTGGAATGATGGAAGGGCGCTGATCCCTTTCCGTTCTTAATCTTAATCACCCGTCCGGGTTTGACGACGAGAAGATTAAGATAAGAAAGTCCGCCAATCCTACTTCGCCACTTCCACGCACCGTGTCTCGCGGATCACCGTCACACGAATCTGCCCGGGATAAGAAAGCTCCGACTCAATCTTCGCCGCGATGTTCCGCGCCAGCGCAAACGCACCGTCATCGTCCACCGACTGCGGCTGCACAAACACCCGCAGCTCGCGTCCCGCCTGGAGCGCAAAACATTTCTCCACGCCCTCGAATCCGTTCCCGATCTTCTCCAAGCCCTCCACGCGCTTGAGATACGTGGTCATGCTCTCGGAACGCGCGCCCGGTCGCGATGCGCTGACCGCATCCGCCGCACTGACGAGAATTCCCCACGGACCTACCGGCGCAACCTCGTTGTGATGCGACGCCACTCCGTTCACGATGGCATCCGCTTCACCATGCCGCTTGATCAAGTCCGCGCCGACGATGGCGTGTGGCCCCTCGACCTCATGACTCAACGCCTTGCCGATGTCGTGCAGCAATCCCGCGCGCCTGGCGATGGCTGAATCCAGTCCCAATTCATCCGCCATCAAACCCGCGAGTTGCGCGACCTCCACAGAATGATCCAGCAGGTTCTGCGTGAAGCTCTGGCGGAAGAAAAGTTTGCCCAGCACTTTCACGATCTCAGGATTCAACATCGCCACGCCCACGCGCTCGGCGGCTTCCTCGCCCTTGCGAACGATAGTTTCGTCCATCTCGGACTTCACCGCGTGTACCGCTTCTTCGATGCGCGTCGGATGGATGCGTCCGTCCGCAATGAGACGCGCCATCGCCTCGCGCGCGATCTCGCGGCGCACCGGATCAAACGCCGAGAGGATGACCGCGCCCGGCTCATCATCAATCAACACGGTCACGCCCGTCGCATTTTCAAACGCGCGTATGTTCCGGCCTTCGCGCCCAATGATGCGCCCTTTCAACTCCGGGCTTTCGAGAATGATGGTGGCGGAAGAACTCTCGAACGTCTGTTTACCCGCGTAACGCTGGATGGCCGTGACAATCACCTTGCGCGCCTTCTCCTCCGCGCGAACCTTCGCATCTTCCAGAATGTGCCGGGAAATGTTCGCCGCGTCCGCGAGCGATTCCTGCTCCACCGCTTTGAGAAATTGGATGCGCGCTTCGTCTATCGTGATGTGGGAAATTTTTTCGAGCTGCTGTCGGCGTTGCAACGTCAGTGCGGCAAACTCCTGCTTGGTGACATCAAGCTCCGCGTTCTTGCGCTCCAACGATTCCCGCTGCTGTTTTAATTCATCTTCAGTCTGGATGATGCGCGCAAACTGGGAGTTCAAAAGGGATTCACGCTCGGTCAGCCGCTTCTCGTGATCGTTGAGTTCCTGACGTTGCGTGGAGGTGGAGGACTCAAGCTGCGTGCGGAGTTGCGCGACTTCCAGCGCAGCGATGTTGCGGGACAACTCGATCTTTGTGTCTGCTTCACGACGACGCGCATCCTCGCGCCGACGACTCTTAGAATTAAGAATCATCGCGCACACGCCCGCCCCCGCGACGGCACACACCGCCCCACCCAAAATATTTAAGACCGGAGTCATTTCAGAACCGCGCGCTGTTCAGGTCTCGATCCAGCGCGTCGGCGTCAAGATGCAGTTCAAACGGATGTCATGCGGGCCGACCGGCACATCGTCCACGAGTTGTTCATCGAACGCCACGCCACACTTCGTCCCGCGCACGCCAGCCAGCAGCCTATCATAAAAACCTTTCCCCCGACCAAGCCGCCCGCCGCGTGCGTCGAAAGCTACCCCAGCCACCAACACCAAGTCCAGATGCTTTAACGGAACTTCATTACAGCCATCCGCAACTTCACGGACGCCGAACTTTCCGGGGACAACATCCTTGGTCACATCAATAATCTGGCGCGCCACATAACTCTCTGTTCGGGAAACAAACGCTGGTAACGCCACCGCCTTGCCCGCCATCAACGCCAGTTCCACCAAAGGCCACACATCCAGTTCATCCATCAACGGTGCGAACAACAACACGCTCGATGCCCGCGCCCATTCCGGTCGCGATGCGAGACTCATCACCACCTGCGCCGCCGCCGCCGCGCGATACTGCGATGACAACGCTGCCACACGCGCTCGCACCTGAACGCGCAACTCGTGCTTGGAATCGGACAATGAATCCATCATTAGAAATCTGACGCGAGTTTAATCACCCATCCCTGCTTGTCACATGGATTCAGCTGGTTGACACCCTAAAGTTTTTAACGCGATGGCACAAAGACATAGCGCGACGAAGCCGCAACCAGGCGGACTGAGAACGATCCATTGCTCGCAGCGTATGGTTAGCGAACCAGCCTCGTCTGACGAGGGGCAATGACGAAAGAAACATTTCAGTCACCAGGCGTCTCTTGTGTTCGGATGGTTTTTGTCCTTAGTTGAGGATGGCGGATGGAGGGCGATCCGCGCCCCAGATGAAGATGGGTGCAGCCTGGCAAACCCCGCAGCGTGCCCTATCAGGGTGATCACATCCGGCAGAACGTGGTGAGGGCAGTCAGTCCGCAGACCGGCGAATTGATGAGCCTGATCGTGGACGGAGTGGACACCGACGTGTACCAGTTTTTCCTAGATCAACTGGCCGAGACCGTGCCCAAGGTGGAAGGCCAAAGACAACTCCTGATCATGGACAACGCCTCGTGGCACAAGGCGGGGCGGATCAACTGGCATTACTTCGAGCCGGTGTATCTGCGGGGCTACTCGCCGGACTACAACCCGATCAAGCGGCTGTGACTGCGGCTCAAGGCTGACTGGTTCTGGGACTTCATCGCCCGCACCCAAGCCGAGTTGACCGAGCGGCTCTGTACTGCGCTCAACGCCTTCATCGCCAACCCAACCAAAACCGCCTCCATCTGCACCCTCCGGAAATGATTTCTGGCAACCGTTCTAATCGATGGGGCTCGTGCGGAAGGTTCGTTGCGATTTCTCCCCCGCGCGGGTGGAAATCTGGTGGCGGACGGTCCCTTCGCACCTGCCGAGGCGAAGTACTTACCGGAGTCACCCGACCGAAATGCAATCGAGAAGATTCGTCAAGGTCTGGATAGCTTCCGCGCTGAAAGTCTGCAGGACCTTCAGGAGGCCCGGTGTCAGCGCGTACGCAACAGCATCCAGGCATGCCTGAATGCGCTTTGGTTATTCTCGCGGGTGTCTCAGCCTGAAGTTCGGGTTGTTGCAGAGGAAATCAATCAACTCCCCCTTAACTATCTGGATTCATCTGGCGACGCACCACGTTTTCGAATCCCTGTATCTCCGAACTGCTGGCGGCAAAAATGGCGTTGCTGCCAAATGCGGCGGTGAAGGCGTGCGTGCCAAAGCCCAAGTGGGACGCGGTCAGCGTAGTGACGCCGGAGCCGTCGAGCTTGTTCGCGGTAAGCGGCACGACTCCGTTATAGAAGATCATGCCACCAACGGTGTGCCGCTGCCGCCCATCACGGTTGCCGTGAACGTCACGCTCGTTCCGACCGGTGACTGGCTTATGCTTGAGGTCAGCGCGGTGGCGGTGTCTCCGAACTGATTGGGTACGTTGAGGTTGCCGGGCAGGGTGATAAAATTGAGGCCATCAAGGCTGATTTGTACGGGTCGATTCAGGCCGGGGTGGACGCGCAGTTGAATGTATTACTGGTGCGATGGTTGGTGATGTTGATGCTGAACGTGAAATCACCAGCGTGAGTTTATGATTTTATTGGAGAATGTACCTCCCTTGGTCGGAAACGGATCATTTCAGCATAACCCGTTCGCGGTATTGCTTGCTGCGGTTTGCTGCTTAGACTGAGCGAGCCTATGCCACACACCCATCAAGTTCCTCGTCGCACTTTTGTTAAACAGACAGGTGTTGCGTTGGTCGGGGCTGCATTTCTTTCTGAATTCAATGTTCGTGCGGGAGAAACTCCCGCACATCATCAAGCCACCGGGTTGCGAATTGGCGAGGTCACGGACAACAGCGCCATCATCTGGACACGCGTGACTGCTGCGACGGCTCGACGCGTCGTGGAGACACCTAATTCGCCGGAGGACAAGGCCGCCGCCAAATTGATCGAAGGTGCTTGTCCCGGCGCACTAGGACAAGTGCGGCTGCGATTTGGAACGAACGAGAATTTACGCGGTGCGAAAACAACTGGCTGGGTAAAGGTCAACTCGGACATCGATTTCATTCACCAGTTCGCGCTGAACGGATTGCAGGCCGACACGGCTTATTACTTTGCCAGCGAGACGAAAGGCGAGGATGGCACGGCGCATGGTGAACTGCGTGGCGAGTTCCGCACCGCGCCGCTGCCGAAGAGCCCGAGTAATCTGACGTTTTGTGTGATGACGTGCCAGGGTTATCCAGATCGTGGCCACCCGGACGGACATGCCATCTATCCCGCGATGCTCGCCCTGCAGCCGAACTTCGCGTGCCTGACCGGCGATCTGGTTTATTACGACAACGACGCGCCGAAGGCGAAATCGCCTGAGTTGGCGCATCTGCATTGGGAACGAATGTTCAGTCTGCCGCGTTTGATTGAATTCAATCGCCGGGTCGCGACTTACTGGCTGAAAGACGATCACGACACGCTGAACAACGATTCTTGGCCGGGCGAGGAGATGGGCACGTTCACGTTCGCCGAGGGCCAGCGCATCTTCCGGCAGCAAGCACCGATCTCGAACGGGCCCAGCTACCGCACGTTTCGCTGGGGCCGCGACCTGCAAATCTGGCTGACCGATGGCCGCGATTTCCGATCGCCGAACAAGCTGGCTGATGGCCCGGAAAAAACCATTTGGGGCAAGGAACAGAAAGCTTGGTTGCAGCGTACCGTCAAAGAAAGCGCCGCCACTTGGAAGGTGTTGATCAGTCCCACGCCGCTGGTCGGCCCGGATCGCAAAGGCAAGAATGACAATCACACGAACTCAGGATTCAAGCACGAGGGCGACGAGCTGCGCGAGTGGTTCAAAGCCAATGTGCCGGACAATTTCTTCGTCATCTGCGGCGATCGTCACTGGCAGTATCATTCGGTGCATCCCGAGACCGGCTTGCGCGAATTCAGCGTCGGTCCAGCGAGCAACGAACATTCTGGCGGCACGCCCGGCGAAGATCCGGCCTATCACCGTTTTCATCGGGTACGAGGCGGGTTTCTCTCGACCACCCTCAAGCGAAACGGCAACCAGAGCACGATTCTATTTCAACATCGCGATGTGAATGGCGTGGTTGTCCATGAGTGGAGCGCTGAGAGAAACGCAACGGCATGAAAATAAAATCATGGCCGCAGGTCCGTTGCTGCTTGGTGGATGCTGCACGCGATACTTTTCGCTGCCAATTGCCGAACTGATAACTGAACTCACTCGATTACCCCAAAAAATCAAAGAGCCTCCGCGAATCAACCTCCTCAAAAGAAGAAGCTACAATGAATCGAATTGAATTGTTTAGCCATGCGTTAAAGAGAACAAAGAAAACAGCACCCGCTGTAGCTTTACTAATTGTGGCTTGTGAAGTTTTGAATGCGGCTGATGTGAAACCGCTCACACCCGAAGCAGGTTCCCAAGCTGAGAAAAAAACTCGCACCCAGTGGACAATCACCCCTGACCCGTCGCTTCCCAATGTGCTCATTCTCGGCGACTCCATCTCCATCGGCTACACGCTTCAAGTGCGCAAGCTGTTGCAAGGAAAGGCAAATGTCTTTCGCCCGGGAAATGGCAACAATCCCGTTAATTGCTCAGGTACGACTTTCGGGGTAGAGCAGATCGATCAATGGCTGAATGGACGTCAATGGGCCGTAATCCATTTCAACTGGGGACTGCACGACCTCAAGCACGTAACCGCTCCCGGAACGAGTAACAACTCTAACAAATCCGGAGATCCCGTCCAAGCAACGGTTGAGGAATACCGCAAAAATCTGGAGGCAATTGTCGGCAAGCTAAAGCCCACGGGTGCGCGCCTTATCTTCGCCTCTACGACGCCAGTTGCTCCGGAAACAACCAATCCGTTGCGCGAACCCGATGCCCCGGCGCGATACAACGCTGTCGCCCTAAAGATAATGGAGACCAATGGAATCCGCGTGAATGATCTGCATGCCTTTTGTGAGCCTCACTTGCAAAAGTGGCAACAGCCTAAAAATGTCCATTTCAACCGTGAAGGATATGAGGCTATGGCCAAAGAGATCGCCGACGTCATCATTGATGCGCTGGCAGCTTCGCCCTCGGGCAACAAACAGGGCAACCCGAAAACACCTTGATCATCTGCGCCCAGTCGCATTGGGATGAAACGGTCTCAAAAACTCAGACACCTATGAAAACCTTATCCACCATCGCGCTTTTGATGTTTGGCACCCTCACAGGGTTGAAGGCGCAGCCCTCTAATCCGGTAATCCGGAACGTGCTTTTCATGGTGGCTGACGACCTGCGCGCCAGCGTATTGGGATGTTACGGGGACAAGGTTTGCAAGACTCCAAACATTGACAAGTTGGCGAAAACGGGCTTGGTCTTTGACCGCGCTTACTGCCAGGGCTCATGGTGTCTGCCTTCTCGCACCTCTTTCATGTCCAGCCGTTACAAAGGGCGGGGACCAGTCACGCTCGGCCAGCATTTCATGAAGCATGGTTTTTATAGTGCCCGGGTCGGCAAAATTTTCCACATGGCGGTGCCTAACGACATCATGAGTGGCAGCGATGGGGCGGACGTCGCCGAGTCGTGGACTGAACGTTTCAACTCCCAAGGAAATGAGTCGCTCACTCTTGGTGATTATGCCTGCCTGAATTTGAACATCTTCACAAATGGCATGGAAGGCCGGCAATCCAGTGGTATGCCTCATCGGATGTTTGTCTCCGTAAGTTGTGATGGCGATGGCAGTGACCAACCGGACTATAAGACAGCCACCAAGACGATTGAGCTGCTACAAAAGCACAAGGATCAACCTTTCTTCATCGCCGCAGGCTTTGTCCGCCCGCACTATCCGATGGTCGCCCCCGAGAAATACTTTGCGCCGTATCCTTGGCAGGAAATGACGCTACCTGAACAAGTGGACCACGATCTGGATGACATTCCCAAGCTCGGCCTAGCCCAAAACCGTTCCTCAAGTAACGGACTGGCGAAATATCCGGACAACCAAAAGCGTATGTGGGCCGCATATTACGCCGCGGTCACTTTCATGGATGCCCAGGTGGGACGGGTTCTGGATGAACTTGACCGGCTTGGTCTCCGCCAGCGCACGGCCATCGTATTCATCAGTGACCAAGGCTACCATCTTGCAGACCACTCCTTCTGGGAAAAGGCGAATCTCCATGAACAGGTCACCCGAGTTCCACTGATCCTGTCGGTTCCCGGTTTCAAATCGGGCCGCTCCGATTCAATCGCTGAATTGGTAGACCTCTTTCCGACACTCTCCGAACTGGCGGACCTGCCGGCTCCATCGGCTACCCAGGGCACTAGCTTGGTTCCGATTCTCAAAGATCACTCCGCGACTCTGAAGGAGGGAGCCTTATCCTTTAACAATGGAACAGGATGGCGCACGAAAGACTGGGCTTTTTTACGTTACACGGATGGCTCTGAGGAGTTGTATGACATGCGAACAGACCCGAGACAAATCACAAATCTGGCTCGGGATCCGAAACATGCTGACGCGCTGGAAAAAATGGTTGAATCAATGGAACACCGTTTGAAAGTGCTCGGACTAACAGACAAGAATTGAAGCACCGAACAAGAATTAGGCCCACGATATGAAACCACTATTTATGAAACCACTATTGAAAGTCCAACTGTTGAGCCTGATCACTGGCATCGGCTTGGCAGCGCTCTCATCTCTTGCCTCCGTCAATCGGCCCAACATCGTTCTCATCCTGTCGGATGACATGGGCTTTTCGGACCTCGGCTGTTATGGAGGTGAAATCAGCACTCCCAACCTGGATGCTCTCGCCGCAGGCGGGCTGCGGTTCACCCAGTTTTACAATACGGCGCGCTGTTGTCCCACCCGCGCCTCGCTGCTGACGGGCCTTTATCCCCATCAGGCAGGCATGGGATTCATGAGCGACCCTGCGGGCTATAGCTCGGGGAACTGGATCAATGATTGGTATCGCGGCGATCTGCGTCCCGACACGATGACCATCGCCGAAGCGCTGAAGCCTGCTGGCTATCGCTCCTACGCCGTCGGCAAATGGCATGTGACCAAGGAAATGGAGGGCAAGAGTAAACATAACTGGCCACTACAGCGCGGCTTTGACCGTTACTACGGCATCATTCCGGGAGCCGCCAACTACTTTACACCCGGGAAACTGGCTCGTGACAACACGCCTATCCAGTTTGATACCGATCCCGAGTATCATCCGGCGCAGTATTATTTGACCGATGCGATTGCGGACAACGCCGTGCGTTATCTGAACGACCACACCAAACAAAACGCAGGTCAGCCCTTCTTCATGTATGTTGCATTCACTGCAGCCCACTGGCCTTTGCACGCCCTTCCCGAGGATATCGCAAAGTACAAAGGCAAATACGACGTCGGCTATGAACCCATCCGGCAGGCGCGATTCAAACGGGCCAAAGAATTGGGAGTCATCGAGAGCAACTGGGAACTCAGTCGGCAGGCGGGAGATTGGTCCTCGGTGTCGCGCCAGGATTGGGAGGCTCGTTGCATGGAAGTCTATGCCGCTCAAGTCGACCGCATGGATCAGGGCATCGGGAAGATTGTCGCCGCCCTTCGCAACGCTGGGCAACTCGATAACACACTGATTTTCTTCCTCCAAGACAATGGAGCTTGCGCGGAACCACTGGGTCGGACCGCAAAAAAGGGAGGCCCACCACCCCCAATGCCGGGAGGCAAGGAAACCTTCATTGCCTATGGAGCAGCGTGGGCCAATGTTTCAAACACACCCTTCCGCTATTACAAACATTTCGTCCACGAAGGGGGCATTTCGACCCCGTTGATCGTCCACTGGCCTGCTCTCGTGAAACGCCGCGGCGAGTTGGAACGGCAGCCGGGCCACCTCATTGATATCATGGCGACGTGCGTCGATGTGGCGGGCACCAGCTACCCTACCAATTATCAAGGTCACGAGATTCAGCCCATGGAAGGCCGCAGCCTCAGGCCCGCATTTCTGGGCAAGCCCGTCCAACGCGAGGCCCTTTTCTGGGAACATGAGGGGAATCGAGCACTCCGGGTTGGCAATTTGAAACTGGTAGCCAAAGGCGCAACGGGCCCATGGGAACTTTATGACATGAACCAAGACCGCACGGAAATGCATGACCTTGCTACCAATCAAGCCGAACGGGTGAAGTCGATGAGCCTGCTCTGGGAGCAATGGGCCAAGCGCACCCACGCGATCCCCTGGCCGTGGAAACCACCGTTCGGTGAATCGCCATCAGATGGCGATCCAAATGAGAATGTCAAAACGAACACCCCAAAGACGCATTGACCGGAACAAGCTTTGAATCGTTCGACGTTCCCAAGCCATTCACACCGAAGCAATCGCCATGAAACCACAACACACCGCGAAACCGACGATGCAGCCCCTGCTCTGCTTCATCGCCGGCGCGATGCTGCTGTCACCGCTGGCCGCCCGGTGCGGTGACGCCAAACCCAACATCGTCTTCATACTCGCCGACGATCTCGGTTACGGAGACGTGGCGTGCTACGGCGGAACGAAAGTCAAGACGCCTCACATCGACGCATTGGCTGCCAGTGGCATGAAGTTCAACCGCTACTACGATGCTTGTGCGGTTTGTACCCCGACGCGCGCCAGCCTGCTCACAGGGCGTTACCCGCTCCGCTTCGGCATCACGTCAGCCTTCCCAGACCGCGATCGCTTTCTGGTGCGCGAGGCTGTGACTCTGCCGGAACTGCTGAAACCCGCCGGCTATGTATCGGCTCATGTGGGCAAATGGCATCTCGGTGGATTGAATCTCAAAGATGTCAGGGACCGCAATACCGGTGATCCCGGCCCGCGCGAACACGGTTTCGACCATTACCTGTGCATGAACGAGGAGCGCGAACCGCGCGGTCGCCTGGGTTCTCTAAGTCAGATCTATCATCAGGGAGCGAAATATCTGCTACGTGACGATCAGCCGACCGATCTCTCACCGAAGCACCTGACCGAAGTGGAGATTGATGAGAGCATTCGTTACCTCCACGAATTTGCCGCCTCCAAGACTCCGTTCTTCCTCAACGTGTGGTTTGATGTCCCGCATAAACCCTATGAGGAGGCAACCGAGGAGTATGTCGCGCCGTATCGTGACACGTCCGTTGGCGACGAATTGCTCTACCGCTCTATGGTCGCACATCTGGACGGCGGCGTGGGACGAATCATGGCGGCTTTGAAAAAGCTGGGGCTGGCGGAGAATACCATCGTGATCTTCTCCAGCGATAATGGCCCGACTGGTCCGGGAAACCCCGGTCCTTTCCGCGGCGGCAAGGGCACGCTGTTTGAAGGCGGATTGCGCGTCCCGTTCATCGCGGCCTGGCCCGGAAAAATCAAAGCCGGTCAGGTCAACGATGACTTTGCCATTTCCACTGATTTGCTTCCCACACTTTGCGAGGCAGTTGGAATCAAGCAACCAGAAAACCCAAAGCCCGACGGCCAGAGCCTCCTGCCATTGCTGCTCGGCAAAGCTCCGGCTCGCGAGCGAGGACCGGTATTCTGGATGCTCGGACCGTATGCTGGTTTTCAGCGGGAGCGAGGTGAGAAAACGCCGTATGCCTCCGAAATCATTCGGCTTGGCCGCTGGAAATTGATGGCGCGAGATGCAGAACCATTGGCGTTGTTTGACCTGACTGCGGATCCGTTGGAGAAGACAAATGTGATGGCGAGCAACCCAAAAGTTGTCGGCGAACTGACCCCGCAATTGAAGGCTTGGCTGGCTGAACCTCGCGCCAGGGATAAGAGCAGTGCTGCAAAAGATGCACCACGTAGCGCGGATGCCCCAACGCGACTGCGGATAATCCGGGAACACCCGGGGCCGGTGATCGGTACGGATCACCCGGACAACAACGCCAACCGCTCCGGCTTCGAAACCGGGCATGTCCTCAAACAGAGTGGGACTTATCACATGTTTGTGAACGAGATGTTCGAGCGCCCGCACCTCGACATGCGGATCGCGCACTGGACGAGTGCAGACGGCACGAATTGGAAACGCGAGAATACCTTGATCAAAAGTGTTCCAGGCCGCTCCGCAGCCAATCCACGCTGCGAGGTCTGGGTGACGGGCATGGCTTACAACGAACGTGAGGATTGCTGGAATATGTTTTATGTCGCGTATCGGGGCGGAAATGACATCGGGGGCGAGAAATCCCTCAGCGATTACGAAGGCAAAATCTGGCGGGCGAAATCACAAACGAAAGGACGCGCTGGACTTGGCGGGCCCTATGAAGACGTGGGCATTGTGCTGTGCCCCGACCAAAATTCCCAGTCGTGGGAAGGTCAACAAGGGACTGACTCGTTCTTCCCCTATCAAGTCGGCGATCGTTGGTACGGCATTTACGGTAGCCACAACCATATTCCGCGCGGCCCCTGGCCGGTCGGGTTGGCCACTGCGCCCGCGCTGCATGGTCCGTGGCAACGGCTGCCCCAAGGCAATCCGCTGCCACTGGTGAAGGAATTCGCGGAGAATCCCGTCGTCATCCGACTCGCCGACGGACGTTGGCTTGCCGTTTTTGATTCCATGGGAAATAGGGAGGTCGGTTACAGCATCTCAAACGACGGCACGAATTGGCCACCGGAGACCAGAATCAAAGTGCAATCCGGTGACAATGAATGGGCCGGCGCCGGCGACCATGATCTGCGCACGCCTTTGGGGCTGGTCGCCGAAGCTGATGGCACTTTCACCATGATCTACACGGCGCGAATGAGCAGCCAACGCTTTTGGGCGGTTGGCAAATGCACGCTGGGCTGGGACACTTCGCAGCCGATGCCTGCGAT
>CAMCWI010000097.1 GCA_945882065.1 Akkermansia muciniphila | reverse complement strand
GCGAGGTAAGTCCAGGTATTTGTCGGATGCAAGTCATCCTTGTATTGAACCGTGAATTGCGCGCCAGCAGCACAGTCAATTACGAGCAATGGATACGTCAGCCCCAAGCTTGGCGCGAAATCCAATCCGAACAACGCCACTGGCGTCGGTGGGCTGACGGTTGTTCCAAGACCCCCGTTGACGACCACGTCGTAGAATCCCGCTTTCCCTGCGGTGACGTTAGTTAGCAAAAAGTTGGTGCTCGTGGCGCCGCTCACCGGCACGCCATTCAATCGCCATTGATACAAGAGCGGGCCAAGTCCAGTCGCGCGCGCGGACAGCAGTGTGCTATCACCCGGCGACATCACACGCGGCGGAGGCAACAGAATGAACACCGGGGTGTTCGTGGAGATACCGGGGACGAAGTGCCCGTTGAGAAACATATTTCCACTCAGCGTGATCAGGATCGGATTCTCGCTACCCGACGCCGCGCCGCTCCAGACGGAGAAGATACGATTGGAGGTGGAGATCGCAGAGACAACAACGACTTCGCCATTAGTATAAACATTTTTTGCAGGATTGAAGGTCAGGCTACCACCACCAATCGGCGTCGCGACAAGCTTTACTTGGTTACCACTCAGGTTGCCAAACAACGCCGTGATACCGGTGGCGTTTGTAACCACGATCTTGATTGGGTTGACGAAACCACTGAGATAACCAGCCCAGCCGAAGAAATAACTCGGCGTCGCTGCCACACCGGTCAGAGTCACGCTTGAGCCGTACGGGAACGGCCCCGTGGGTGGATCAGTGGTGATGTAGCCATTGCCGTTCGTGAAAAAATTCAAAGTCGTCACAAACACCGCCTGCAATGCGCGCGTTTGGTCCATCAAGACATTGATGACGCTGTCCGCAGAATTCACTGCGCCCGTCCAATGCGTGAACGACCATCCGCTGCTCGCGGATGCCGAGAGCGTCACGAGAGTGTTGCTGAGATAGTGATTGGCGGTGAGGTCTGGCGACGGGTTGATGGCAACGCTGCCGCCGCCATTGCTGATGGTCAGCGTATAAGTCGGGATGACTTGCAGCGCAACAGTCGCAGCCTCGGACTTGTCTGTGACCAAATTATTGTAAGCAACCGCGCGGACACTCGCGCTGTTGGAGGTGATGAAAGTTGTCGTATAAAGCGGCGAAGTAAAATCCGGCTCACTGCCATCCAGAGTGTAATAAAGCTTGGGATATTGATTCGTCGTGGCAGTCAGTGTGATCGTGGCGAAGTTGGTCCGCGTCACGCCGCCGCCGCCGATCAGCACGTTGTTGACCTGCACCGTTGGTGAGTTGGTCATCCGCACGATGCTCGACGAACTTGCGCTGTTGAACTGATTGGAGACGGTCACGGAATAAACTCCCGCCTTGGTCATGTTGAAATTGGCTACCAACAAAGCCGCGTTGGTTTCATTGACCAGAAGCGCTCCGTTAAAAAACCACTGAAACGTGGAAAACCCGCCCGACAATGCCACCACGCTTAAAGTATTCGTTTGATTCGGAGACAACGTCACGACTGCCGGTGGCTTGGAAATAAATCTCGGTGCAAGGTCTATCGCCAAACTGAATCCGTTGCCTGCCGAGAAGCTGCCCACGTTCGTCAGACTGGCGGGCACGGTTGTTTGGCCAGATACCGTCAAGCCCCACGCCACGAGTTTCCCATCCGAGCGCATCGCCATACTGTGCAACCAACCCGCTGAAACTACGGTTGCGTTGGTCAATGTGCTCGGCACCGTGGTCTGTCCGTAGGTGTTCGCTCCGCCCCAAGCGACAACTGAACCATTGGAGCGCACGGCGAGGCAATGCTCAAAACTGACCGAGACACCCATAATGTTGGTCAGGGTAGCAGGAAGATTCGTCAGCGAATAAGTGCTGGCTCCCCACGCCAGCACAGTGCCGTTGGAACGCACGGCAAGTGTGGCGGTAGAACCCGCAGCGATGGCGATGATGTTCGTCGCGCTGGCCGGCACATTCGTCAACGCCAACGAAGCGCCCCACGCGACAACCGTTCCGTTGGAGCGCAACGCCACACTATGATCACTTCCAGCAGCCACCGCGATGACTCCATTCAAACTCGGCGGCACATTCGTCTGGCCTGCTTGATTGCGCCCCCACGCCACCACCGTGCCATCCGCCCGCAGGGCCAAGCTGTGCTGCGCGCCAGCACTGATCGAAATGACGTTGGTCAGGGTTGGTGGCAGATTGGTCTGTCCTGAAGTGTTATCTCCCCACACAGCGACGGTAGTATCTTCACGCAGCGCGACAGCGTGAAAGCCGCCAGCGGAAATCTGAGTGATAGTGCCAACAGCCACCGCCGAGTTCGTTGTCACCAGATTTGTCGTGCCCCAGCCGGTGAAGATTCCGGGCAGGCCAATCGCCAGCAGGGAATGACCACTCCAAAGAAAAATGACCACGACCCACCAGCACCGGATAGCCTGGGTGACGATGTTCATGCTTATAAAATGATCGCAACCGCGCACGCATCGCAATTGAAATTGTTCGTCCACTTGCCGAGCCAACAAACTGCGCTGCATTCCTCGCTGACGCAGATCACCACGCCAACACACGGTTTTCGCAGCCCAATCCTGAAAGGAACCCCAACGGGATTGGCAAACGACGTGGCGCGACCTGACTTCATGCCACAATCCCTTTCCGCCGTTTACATTCACCTCGTCTTCTCCACCAAAGACCGCCGTCCGCTCCTGCGCGACAAACCCACGCGCGACGCGCTCCATTCGTATCTCGGCGCGCGGCTCTGGCGGTTACCGCCCCAGAGCGCGAACACGCTGCACAAGAACATCCGCGCGGAGGAGTTTATTTTGTGCTGGAAGGCACGGACCGCCTGCGCGTGGGGGAGGAGACGTTGACCGTGCCGCGGCGGCGTGCTGGTCGGCCCGGAGCAGTTGCGCCAGGTGTTCAACGACACGGACGCCGAGGCGCTCTGGCTCATCATCGGCGCGCCGGAGGAATTGGAATTTCTTCAAGGTTCAAAGTCCCAGATGGACCTTTCGCTCATCTACCCGACTGACCCGACGCAATTGCCGAAGGAACTCGCTGGCGTGGAATGGCCGACTGAAAGTTAAGCGTGTGGGAGCGGTGCGTCACCCGCTCAAGCAACTCGAAAAGATTCCCCGCCTTGCACCTGCGCATCAAATCATTATCATCCACCACATGAAATTGATTCTTGTGACTTTTGCCCACCTCGTGATCGTCGGCGTTATCGGCGCTGGAATCCTGATGTTGATGCAAGGCAAGCCCGCATTACTCATCGGCGGAGTGGCCGTCTATTCCATCGCCTTCGCTAAGGCGTGCATCTCCGCTCACTGATCACTGCCCGGACGGAACTGGCATTCCCTTTTGCACTGCGGGAATGACCGTTGACCACGGAGCGCAGTTGGCATCGGCGAGTCCCGCCGCCACACCAGTCGCCGCAGCGGATGCCACAGAAGTTCCGCGCGATCCATAGACGAATCCATTGTAGTTGAACAAAACCTGCCCCGGTGCCCCCACGTCCGGCTGTGTGCCTTGATTCGCATACGGCGCAACTTTACCGCGCTCCACCGAAGTCACCGATGTGACGCCGGGACAACCCGCCGGATAGAACGGAACTTTGCTCGCATCATTTCCCACGGCGGCAAAGATGGGAATGCCGCGCGCTGCGAGTTGCTGCGTCACATCGCACAAGAGCGGACTGAACCCGTAACCGCCGAGGCTCGCGTTGATAATCGTTGCGCCCTTGTTCGCTGCGGCCACCATTCCACGAGCCACGTTGAACGTGTTGGCGGAAGCACTCGCGCCGAAGACATCCACAGAAATGACTTGAACCGAGGTGTTGCCCTTGCCCGATGACTGCATCGCTTGAACCAACGCGTTCATCATGGCGACCTGATGAGTCGGCCCGTCACTGACAGCCGCATCTCCCGCCACCGCGATGCGCTCCTTGATGAACGCCTCCAAATCCGGGCTGAGTTTTGGCAGCGGACTGTCAACGAAACCGACCACGACTTTACACCCATCTTTCTTGGGCGGATCGAGCGTCAATTTGTTCTGCGGCGGCGCGATGCCACCGACGTTCTGAGGCGTCAACGGCGGGTCCACAAAATAATTATCCTGCACGCTCGTGACATCGGGGTTGCCTTCAAGCTTCTTGCGCGCGGCTTCCGTGGCCTCCTCGTTCTCAAATTGAAACCGATACGCGTTCAACTCAGGGATGACGCCGACGATCTTCGCGCCGAGCAATTTTGCCAACGCCTCCACATCCGTGCCCGGCTTCACCTGAATGATGAGTTCGTTCGGCACGCGTTTGGGCTTGGGAGCGGGCCGCGAGGTTCGCATCTGTTGAGTTGCGTTGCCCATCGCGGTGCGGAAAACGTAGAGGCGCTGCTGGCCGTTCGTCTGTGGCATCATTGCAAAATTCATCTCGCCCAGCAGACGACGCAATGCCTCGCCCGGCGGCAGGCTTTTGAATTTCACCGAGGCTTTGTGGCGATAGTCCGGTTCGAGAAAGATGTTCCATCCGCTTTGCGCGGCGACCTCCTCCAGCATCGGTACCAGTTCCCAATTCCTCACATCCGCCGTCACGCGTTCGTTCTCGCGATCCCAAAAAATCGTGTTGGTTCCCGCCGAGAACGAATTCAAACTCGCGAGGCAAAGCGCGGCGAGCAACGACAACACAAGCCATCGGTAAAATGTTTTCTTCATCATGCTCATGGACGATTGGAGTCCGGGATTGTTCACCGCGTTCAACTTGGACGAGTTTAATCTGAATGGATTCCCCGGATTTGTCCCGTCAAAAATCAACTTAACGTCTCAATCGTCGAGAGGATTCCAATAAAATGAAAGTTGCACAACTCGACATTCCGTGGTGCTATCTCTGCGAATCTCGCTTTACTTAACATGACGTACCGGCAGTTATTACTCACGCTCCCGACTTGTTTGATTGTTCTGACAACGCCCCTCGTCAGCGTCGCGGGATTCAAGGAGGACATCGGTTTGACGGCATTGCTGGCAGAACTTGGCGGCAGCGCGCCCACGGGGGCGGGCATTGGAATATCGCAAGTGGAAGGACTTGACGTTGGCAACTACCCAGCCACCGCCACCGACCCGGAGTTGACGGGCAAAACCGTCACCTTGAAATCGGGAGCCAGCGGCGTATCGGGTCACGCGGTTTTTGTCGCGCGAAGTTTTTGTGGCAGCACCAATGGCATTGCGCCCGGCATGACGCAGATTGACGCCTACAAGGTGAACAACTGGTTAGGGACAGGATTCCTGCGATCCGGAAATAGCAACGCTGCTCCACTGGTAGAGAGCCGCCGTATTCAGAACCACAGTTGGATTGGAACTACTAGCGACCAGCTTGACGACGAGGAAATCCTCCGCCGGTTTGATTACGCCATCCAACAGGACGGCTTCGTGGCCATCGTGGGACTGAACAACGGCAATCTGAATCCGTTGCCAGAACTCTTGGCACATTCTTACAATTCCATTTCAGTCGGCTTGCCCGGCGGCAACCATAGTGCCGGACTTACGACGAATGAAGTCGCGGGGCGGATCAAGCCAGAAATCGTCGCGCCCTCAGCGTACGGCGCGGTGAGTTATTCGTGCGGCGTGGTTTCGGGTGCTGCGGCGTTACTGCTACAAAAGGCAGACGCCACACCCGCGCTCGTCAACGCCCGCAATAATTCTGAAGTCATCAAGGCGTTGTTGTTGGCAGGCGCAACAAAGACGCAGTTCCCGGGGTGGACGCAAACCTCCACCCAACCGCTCGACTTGATCTACGGAGCCGGACACCTCAACATCCAAAACAGCTATCGCCTCCTTGTGGCGGGTGAACAAACTCCAAGCGGCTTGGTCACCGTCAGCAATCGGGGATGGGATTTCGCCGCGACTACGGCAAGTCCAATACGTTACTTCTTTGATGTCCCTGCGGGCTACGCGCTGACAAATTTTTCCGTAATCTTGACTTGGAATCGCAAGATCACTGACTCCAATCCGGGTCCGACCTTCACCATGGTCGTTTCGGTGGCCGACCTGAACCTTCGCCTCTACAACGCGACGGGTTTCACGCCCGGCACACAGTTGGACGGCAGCCTCAGCACGATTCAAAATGTCGAACACATCTACACCAACACGCTTTCCGCCGGACGTTACGTTTTGGAAGTCACGAGCAACACCACCAGCACCGACTACGCGCTCGCGTGGGGTGGAACATTGCAGGCTCAAATCTCCACCAGCATAAATCAAGTCGACTGGGGCACGGTTTCTCCTGCCAGTGGCAATTACACCTTGGGCACGCCGATCACCTTTCTTGCCACGCCTGCGACATATTTTAAGTTCAGCAACTGGTCTGGCAATCTGGCTGGCACAAACAACTCGATCCCCCTCACCGTCACGACGAACATGACCGTTACCGCAGTGTTTTCGGAACGATTCACCACGAACTATCCCACCCCTTATTGGTGGCTGGCGGCAAACGGCTACACCAGCAATCAAGAATTCATCGTCACCAACATGGGCGCGAATGGATTTCCGCTCTGGCAATCTTATGTGGCCGGACTCACCCCCACAAATCCGGCCAGCCAACTGCGCTTCACCAGCCAGGCATTGTTGCAGGGAACAAATCTCATGCTGACCTGGAACACTGTCACCGGACGGGTCTATACACTCTGGACTGCCACCAATCCGGCCAGCAGTTTCACAGTGTTGCCCGGCGCGGTGAATTTATCCGCAGCAGTTCAAGCCTTCACCAACCCGGTCGTAACAAACACAGCCCAACACTTCTATCGCCTACAAGTGGAGAAACCGTGAATACAAGTCCGTGGTTGCTGAGAGTGCTGTGGATGAGAAGGTAGTCACCACCGGCGAAGTGAACACAGAACCTTGCAACAAAAAAGGCGCGAAGTGAAATCACTTCGCGCCTCGTGAAACTTGCTTCGCTTACGTCAGCGAAATCTTGTCGCCCTTCTTGAGCGTGACGATGGCTTTCTTCCAGTCAGGCGCTTGACCCGCTTGCGCGGTGCGTTGACGGCGGAATTTGCCACGGACGTTCAAGGTGTTGATCTTGACGACCTTGACCTTGAACAGTTCCTGCACGGCGGTGCGGATCTGTGGCTTGGTGGCGCGACGATCTGCCACGATAGTGTATTGATTAAACTTCTCGCCCTGGCGCGTTCCCTTTTCGGTAAGCCGGACGGTTTTGACGATGTCGAAAGAGTTCATGTTATTCCTTGTTCAGACGGGCTTCGACCTTTTCAAACGCACTGCGAGTGAAGATCAGTTTGTCCTGACGCAGCACGTCGTAGGTGTGCAATGTTTCGCTGGTCGTGAGGTCCACGTTGGGCAGATTGCGAGTAGCCAGCGTGAGGTTCTTGTTCGCACCGGTTGAAATGATCAGCGTCGTGCCATCAATGTTGAGGGCGTCAATCATATTGACCATCTCCTTCGTCTTGGGGGAAGCGAGCTTGATGTCGTCCACGATGATCACGTCGCCAGCCTTGAGGCGCTCGGACAATGCCTTGCGCAACGAGAGTTGCTTGGTGCGGACGTTGACTTTCTTCGCGAAGCTGCGGGGCTTCGGTCCAAAGACCACGCCACCACCCGGCCAGAGCGGTGACTGATTTGAACCAGCGCGAGCGCGACCCGTGCCTTTTTGCTTCCACGGCTTCTTGTTCGAGCCGGAGACATCGCCAACCGTCTTCGTGCAAGCTGTGCCCATACGCTGGGCGGCCCGGTACGCTGTGACGGTGTCGTGAACGGCTTGTGTACCGCGTCCGTTTTCGATCATCTCGAATTTGACTTCGAGTTCGCCGGCAGCTTTGCCTTGAGTGTTTTTGACAGAGAGTTTCATGGCTATTACTTATTATTTCTTGGCGGCGGCGGCAGAGGCTGCCTGAGCTGCTTTGGCTTCAGATTTTTTCTTGCCAACGGTCACAGCCACGGCTGGCTTCCAACCCTTCGGACGTTTCTTGGATTCACGGATGACGACGTAGTCGCCTTCCGCGCCGGGGAACGATCCTTTGATCAACAAAAGATTGTCGGTGTCACGAACCTGAATGACTTCGAGGTTCTGCGTGGTGCGGGTGACTTGACCCATGTGACCGGGCATCTTCATGCCGCGCATGACAGTGCCGGGGAACAAACGCTGACCAATTGCGCCGGAGCGACGCTTCCAGCCTTTGGCGCCGTGCGACGCAGGACCGCCCGCGAAATGGTGGCGTTTCATAACACCTTCAAAGCCTTGCCCCTTCGTGGTGCCGATGCAATCCACGTAATCGCCAGGAGCGAACAATGTCGCGCCGACGATTTCGCCCGGCTTCACGTCTTTGGAGAAATTACGGAATTCCTTGATGCGCTTGACCGCGACACCACTGTGCTTCTTGATGTGACCGAGCAACGGTTTGGTGAGGCGTTGTTCCTTCTGGTCGTCAAAGCCGAGCTGCACGGCGTTGTAGCCGTCCTTGCTGGCCTGAGTCTTGACCTGAAGCACGCGGTTCGGTCCGACGAGAACGACGGTGACCGGGTGCAACACACCGCTGGCGTCATAGACGCGCGTGTGTCCGAGTTTTTTTCCTATAAGTCCGAGTGGCATGATGTGAAATCGTTGAGGGTCAAATCTTGATAGTGATATCCACACCGGCCGGGAGGTTGAGTTTCTTCAACTCGTCCACCGTCTTGGCGGTCGGATCAATGATGTCAATGAGACGCTTGTGGGTGCGTTGCTCGAAAGTCTCCTGCGATTTTTTATCGCAATGAGGTGAGCGCAACACGGTGAAGCGTTCGACGCGGATGGGGAGCGGGATCGGGCCTGCCACGCGAGCGCCCGTGCGCTTGACGGTGTCGGCGATTTCCCGTGCCGACTGATCTATGACACGATGGTCATAGGCCTTGAGACGAATACGAATGCGTTGTCCAGCCATACAAAGAACAATTGTCTAGTTAACCACCTAAATGTTTCAACCCTCTCCCTCAAAGGGAAACGGGGCGCAGAGAGTAGCAAACAATCATTCCCCCGCAACAATTTTTTGGAAAAACTTTTGTTTGAGGTGATTCCCGGTTCGTTCCGACATGAAGTTTTGTTTCTCCGCTGTTTTCAATGAAGCCAAACGCTTGCTTTCCATTAGAGCGCGGGAGTTGTCCCTTACTCGGCGACATGGCGTTAAACGTGGGCGCGGGACTCCACCGAAAGGAGCGAGGAATTCCACACGAAAAAACGGCGCGGATCGCTCCGCGCCGTTGAAATTTTTTCTCGCTTACCTCATACGTTGTAGGTGCTGCTGCTCGTCGTGCCGCCGCGACCAGTCCAGTTCGTATGGAAGAATTCGCCGCGCGGTTTGTCCACGCGTTCGTAGGTGTGCGCGCCGAAGTAATCACGTTGCGCTTGTAGCAAGTTCGCCGGAAGCACAGCCGAACGATATTGATCGTAGAACGCCAGCGCGGTGCTGAATGCGGGAACGGGAATGCCCTTCTTCGCCGCCGTGGCCACGATGTTGCGCCAGCCTTTCTGCGCTTTCTTGATCTCGCCCCGGAAATAATCGTCGAGCATCAGGTTCGAGAGCTTGGGATTATTGTCGTAGGCTTCCTTGATCTTGCCGAGGAAACGCGAGCGGATGATACAGCCGCCGCGCCACATGAGGGCGATGCCGCCGTAGTTCAAGTTCCACTTGTATTCCTTGGCCGCCGCGCGCATGAGCATGTAACCCTGCGCGTAGCTGACGATCTTGGAAGCATAGAGAGCGCTCTTGATGTCTTCGATGAATTGTTTCTTCCGCTCAGGATTTGCAGCAATGCTCGTGAGGTTCGGACGCGGGCCTTTCAATTTGCGCGCTGCCTTGACGCGTTCTTCTTTCAACGCAGAAATGCAGCGGGAAAAAACTGCTTCCGCCATGAGCGTGATGGGAATGCCGAGGTCTTGTGAGTTGATAACCGTCCACTTACCCGTGCCTTTTTGTCCGGCGGTGTCGAGAATCTTGTCCACGAGCGGCGAACCGTCCTCGTCTTTCTTCGCTAGAATGTCGCGGCTGATCTCGATGAGATAACTGTCGAGATCGCCAAGATTCCATTCCTTGAGGACTTCGTGCATCTCCTGCGCGCTCATGCCGAGACCGTTCTTCATGATGTTGTAGGCTTCGCAGATCAACTGCATGTCGCCGTACTCGATGCCGTTGTGAACCATCTTCACGTAATGGCCTGAGCCACCTTCGCCAACCCAATCGCAACATGGCACGCCGCCATCCACCTTCGCCGAGACGCCTTGGAAAATCTCTTTGACATGCGGCCACGCTGCGGGCGAACCGCCGGGCATGATACTTGGGCCGCGACGCGCACCTTCTTCGCCGCCGCTGACGCCAGTGCCGATAAAAAGCAAACCTCTGCTCTCGCACAATTTCACGCGGCGGTTCGTGTCATCGAACAAAGAGTTGCCGCCATCAATGATGATGTCGCCGGGCGAGAGATGCGGAAGGAGTTGATCAATGAATTCATCCACAGGCTTGCCAGCTTTCACGAGCATCATCACACGGCGCGGCGTCTTGAGTTTGGAAACCATCTCCTCAATGGAGTGCGCGCCGATGACTTTCGTGCCCTTCGCTTCGTTCGCGAGGAACGCGTCCACTTTTTCAGTGGTGCGATTGTAAGCCACGACTGTGAAGCCGTGGTCGTTCATGTTGAGGATGAGATTCTGGCCCATGACGGCCAGACCGATGAGTGCGATATCGCCAGTTGGTTGCATGATTATTGTCGTCGTGATGTGAAATCCGAATTGATTTCGGAACGATACAAAACCCGCCCGCTCCCGCCAGAACTATTTCTGTTCGCTAAAACTGGTTCGCGGGCGCGGCTGCATGTGGTCGCACCCGGTCGCACCACACACATCAACTCACCGCCGCTCTCGTCCTGCCTCAGCTTGGCAAACTTTTGATCGCACGCTGCCGACACCAGTACGGGTGATTGTGACAGTCACGCATGATGATATTCTGTGACATGACCACGACGGTTGCGCCACGATAAAGTCTCCGATGCCACTTCTGTTCAACCGAACTTTGTTGCTGGTGATGCTCCTCCTGTGGCGCGCTTCATCCGTGATCGCATCCATTTATTACATCGCCACGAACGGCGTGGACACGAATCCCGGCACGATCAACGCGCCGTTCGCCACGATCACCCGCGCGCAGACGGCGGCGACTTCTGGCGACACGGTTTATCTGCGCGGCGGAACTTATTTCCTCAATAATGCAAACCTCACCACCACCAACGCTCCGTGGACCATCGTGAACAACATCACCAAGAGCGGCGTGAGCTACATGGCGTTCTCGGGCGAGAAACCGGTGTTCGATTTCTCGGACGTGTTGCCAACGGGCTACCGCGTGACCGGCTTTCTTGTGACGGCGAGCGATTGTGTATTCAATCAAACCGACCCCAACTCGCCCACCGTACCTTGGAAGGGAACGCAATGGACCTTGGAACAAGGAAATCTTGACCTGGCCGAAACCAAGGATGCGATCACTGTCAAAGTAGCCTTGGGTATTGACGCCAAGGAAGGCGCATAATCTACATTCGAATGATTGGCCGTCAGAAGGGCGCAGGAGTTGACGTTGCAAATTTTATCCGATGGACACCGTGACTCGAAGGCTAACCTTGCGCTGTAAATGAAACCAGCCTCGGCATGCCGAAGGTTGGCAAATTGCCATTCCCACAGGCCCTATAGTTAAAGTTGGACGTCGTCCGGCTCAGATACTTCAAGAGGTTTGCTTGAATTACTCTCGATTCACCCTTGCAACAACCCGCGCTGCCAGTTCATCAGTTCCGGTGCGTGTTTGTCCCAATCCCGTGCCAGATCGCCCAGCACGGATCGGGGCGCGATGATCGTCGCATCAAGTCCTAGGGTGTGCGCCACTGAATCGCGTCGCTCCTCCAGCAAATGAAAGCGACGACGCTCGGCTTCGGACGGACGTTGCGTGCGGTTGCGGAGGATTTGCGGGAACGAATCTTCGGAGCGCAGAAACGCCGCTTTAATGGCTTTGGCAATCCCTTCGCGCCGACGCGGTGAAAGGTGTCGCGGGAAGATGGTGTCAATCTCCTGATTCGCGGCGGCGGCCTCGGCGATGGCCACCATCTTGTCATGCGCGAGAATAAAGAACGGCGGACGGTTCGCGGCGATGGCCTCGTCCTCGCGCCATTGCCAGAGTTCGCGCATCACAGCGAGTCCGGCGCGGTTGAGAACGTGGCTGCCTTTGATGCGCCAGACCGTGTCCGATTCATCCGGCGCGGGCCGCGAACATTCCACAATCAGCCGCGCGCAGGATTCGCTATGCCAGTCGAGACGTTGCTTCTCCGTGAGTTCACGCGTGAGATAATTTGCAATCCGCTTGAGATGATGCGTGTCATTGCGAGCGTACGTTTCCATCCGCTCGGTCAACGGGCGCCGCGCCCAGTCCGCTTTCTGTGGCCCTTTGTCCAACTTCACGCTGAGAATTTTTTCCACAAGCGCGCCCAGACCAAACTCCCGATATCCGAGCAACCGCGCCGCCAACATCGTGTCGAAGATCGAACTCGGCGTGAACCCATGATGCTTGTAGAACAGGCGCATGTCATAATCCGCCGCGTGCATGATGAGTTGATGACCAGAAAGCGCGTCGAGCAATGAGTCAATGTTGATGTTCGCGAGCGGGTCTACGAGGCGATCGCCCGCGCTGGTGCTGATCTGGATGAGGCAGACTTTTTCTGGATACGCGTGCAAGCTGTCCGCCTCCGTATCCACGGCGATCCAGTCCGCCGCGCGCACGACGGGAATAAACGCAGCGAGTCTTTCTTCGGTATCAATCACGCGTGCAGATGAAACGCGAAAGACAGGCGCGAAGTCAAAGTAGTTTTAGCAGGTCGCACGCTGCCGATCTGAGGCAAAAGTTTTGTTACCGGAGGAGTGGGAAGATATTGCTTGGAAGGGGTTGGTGCGCCAAAAGTCGGTGTTACCCGATTTATGCACGACACTATGAGCCAACAAACCAAAGAAGAAGTTTTGATTCAGGTGCGCCGCCG
>CAMCWI010000096.1 GCA_945882065.1 Akkermansia muciniphila | reverse complement strand
TGGGCCGGCAACAGTCCCGACATCATCCAGCGCCACTACAAAGGTCTGGTAAAAGTTGGCGACACACAGGACTTCTGGTCGATCACCCCGGAATCGATGGAAAACAAAATCATCCTCTTGTCCTCCAAACGCGCGGCTTAGTCTTTAATTCTGGCAGCACCGGATGGATGACAGGTTAAACCCGCCACTGGCTGAGTTGTGGCATGAAACCGGCGGTAACGCAGTTCAATTACTGGTGGTAGTTAAGGTCCGGAATTTCCAGGGGGAAAAATATGATTGAACACATTTGGCTTTTCAGTCATCAATAATTGACGTGCGGTCATTAAGAAACATTCTGTTCGTGTTGGCAGCCTTTGCTTGGCTGGGCATGAGCATGCATTGCAGGCTCGAAGCTGTTCCAGGCTTCGACTTCCTTGCCTGCGTGACCGAAAGCAGTTGCCACGGAGAACAAACCTCACAACCAGACGCGGCCGGGTGTTGTTTGGTTGAGAAGTCCGAATACAAGACCGAGCAATTTCGGGTGACGCTTCCGTCGGCGCATTTGCTGGCGATTTCAACTGTGCCGCTGCCTGATTTGGCGAACACTTTGCCCCCTGAAGTCAGCGTCGGCATTCTGACCGCTGCGCCGCCATGGTTAACCACATCCTGGCAGTTTAGTTCTCGCACGGCACTTCCTGTCCGTGCGCCTTCGCTCGCTTCCTAATTAGTCCCGGCTTCCGCTGCGGACTTCTCCCATTTGTCTCAGGCGCTTTTCCGCGCCCATGTTTTGTCCATTTGTCGTTCAACACCGTCAGGTTTGTCAGTTTGGGCCATGTCCGATTAGAAAATTATGAAGCAGTCATTCGTTGTTAATTTGTGTCGCCAATCCGCTGTGGCAACACTTGCCTTGAGTTTAAGCCTTTCTCTTGCGCGAGCACAGGAAGCGTCTCCAACCAACCCCGCACCCAGCGCGGTGGTATCGCTGACGCTGGATGCGCTGGTGGCTGAGGCGCTGGAGAAAAATCCCGAACTCAAATTCTATGAAGCTGAGATTCTTGCCGCCAAGGGCGGGCGCAAGACGGCTGGAGCGTGGGCCAATCCCGAAGTGAGCGGCGGTGTCGGCCAGAAGCGCGTGACCGGCGGAGGGCTCTCCGCCGAAGGGGTCGCGTGGTCGGCGTCCATTGTGCAACCGTTCGAGTGGCCGGGACGCATCGGTTTGCGGAAGGCCATCGCGAATCATGACATTGAACTGGCTGAGCTGGGCTATGCCCGATTCAAACTCGCGCTGGCGGCACGGGTGCGGACGTTGGGTTATGGACTGTTTGCCGCACAAGAGAAGTCTGCCGCTGCGGGCGAAGTTGCAGAGCGCTTCAAAGCCTTGCGCGAAGTGTTGGTGCAACGTGATCCCGCCGGGCTGACGCCCCTGCTCGAAACGCGCGTCATCGAGGCGACGGAGTTGAACGCGCAACGCAAGGCGAGCGATGCGGCCCTCGAAACGCAATCCGCGCTGCTGGAATTGAACCAATTGCGCGGCGTCGCGACCGAGACGCGACTCGCAGTGGGGCAGACCCTACTGGCTTTCCGCCCGGTGGAGAGCGTTGCAGGTCTCGTCGCCACCGCTCGCACCAACAGCTACGAGGTGCGTTTGCGCGCGGTCGAACTCGCGCAACAAGGCTTCCGGGTTGACCTCGCAAAGAACGAACGCTACCCGGCCCTCTCGATCGGCCCGAGCTACTCCCAGGACAATGCTGGCGACCGCGAGCGCATCATCGGCGTCAGCGTTTCAGTGCCGCTGCCCTTGTGGAATCGCAATTCAGGCAATATCGAAGCGGCCAAGGCGCGGCAGATGCAGGCTGAAACCTCGTTCTATATCACGCAGCGGGAGGCCGAGCGGCTGGCGACGCAAGCCGCTCTGACCTATCAGGCCAAGTTGCGCGACATGTCGAAGTGGCGACCCGACTCGGTGCAACATTTCAAGGAAGCGGCTGAACTGGCGGACCGCCATTACCGCTTGGGCGCAGTGCCGATCGCCACGTTTGTCGAATTGCAAAAGCAATATCTCGATGCCGTCGAAGGTCTGCTCGACACGAAAAAAGAAGCGTTGGAAGCAGCGGCGCAAATCGAACTGCTCACCGGCCTGACCCCGCCACTGGCGAGCACCGCGACGGAGGAAAAGAAATGATTCGTCACCGATTCATGGCGTTGATTCCCGCGTTAATTGTCACGACCTCGTTGTTTCTCGGCTGCGGTCGCAAGGAGAGCGACGGCCACAAGGAAGGTGACGGTCATGATCATGGCGCGGAAAAAGCGGATGGCAAAGACGACGGACACGGGCACGGCGCGGAGTCTCCATCCGGCGCATCGTTCAAAGCTGGCAAAGGTGTATTGGTGACAGATGAAACGCGCAAAATTCTTGGCGTCGAAGTCGCCGAGGTGACTGAGCAAAAACTCCCGTTACAAATCCGTTTCAATATGCAGGTGTTCGGGGAGAAACATCACCATGCCATCCGCGATGACGACCATGCGGGTTGTGACGTTCATGGATCGGGGTTTGTTACACCGGATAAAGCCGCCGCGCTCCGCACAGGTCAGCCGGTTCAAATTCAAACGCGTTCCAATGAGTCGCTGGCTGGTGTCGTGCTTGCGGTTGAAAAAGCGCTCAGCTTGGGCGAATCCGAAGTCATCGTCGGCGTGACCAACGCAACGGACAAGATGAAGCCCGGCGAGTTCCTTTCGGCCATCGTCACCTTGCCGCGTGAAAATGTTGTCACGGTGATTCCGCGCTCCGCGTTGCTGCGCACGTCGGAAGGCACGTTTGTTTATGCCGCCAATGGTGACGCCTTCATCCGCACAGCAGTCAAAGTCGGCTCGGAAGCTAACGGCCTGCTGGATATCACCGATGGTTTGCTGGCCGGCGACGCAGTTGTGACCAAGCCGGTCGAAACATTTTATCTCATCGAACTCCGCGCCACCAAAGGCGGCGGACACTCGCATTAAATCTCTCACGGCTCACGCTTATGAAAACTACAAACATTTTGGGAACATCTTTTGGCCTCGTGCTTATTGCCGCCAGCATCGCGATGACCGGTTGTGCCTCGACACAATCATCGGCACTTGGATTGCACACCAAAGCACACTCGGCTGGCGGGGTGCAGGTGCAAGCTGTCCAGCTTGCAAAGACAAGCGATGGCCTGCTCGTCTCTGGCTCAGTGGGACGCTTGGTCGGCTACGGCAATTCGCCTTATCATCATCTGGATGTGGAGATTGTTGCGGCCAGCGGCGCTGTGCTGGCCCACAAAGCCACGAGTTTTAGTCCCAACCCCATCCGCCACTCACCGCGTGTGCGGAGTCATTCCAAATATGCCGTGAAGTTCCCGGAGCTTCCACCGACCGGCAGCGTTGTTCGCGTCACTGTTCACCCAACTTTGCTCTCCGCCTGCCAAAACTAAGTCCACCCCTATGCTAAATCGTCTCCTTGAATTTTCCGTCCGCCAGCGCGTGTTCGTGCTGCTCGCCACCGTTGTCCTGATCGGCATCGGCGTCTATTCCGCGCTGCGCCTGCCGATTGACGCCGTGCCGGACATCACCAACGTCCAGGTGCAGGTCAACACTTCCGTCCCCGCGCTCGCACCGGAGGAAATCGAGAAACTCGTCACGTTCCCCATCGAAAACGAAATGGCGGGCATCCCCGGCCTGACGGAAATGCGCTCGCTCTCCAAGTTCGGCCTCTCGCAAGTCACCCTTGTCTTTGAGGAAGGCACGGACATTTACCGCTCGCGGCAACTCGTGAGCGAGCGGTTGCAAACCGTGATTGATGAATTGCCGACCGGCATTACGCCCAAGCTCGCGCCGATCAGCACCGGCCTGGGCGAGATTTATTACTATGTCGTTGAATACGCTCGCGACGCGACGAACAAACCGCCGACGCGCGAAGGGCAGTTGATGGAGTTGAAACTCATTCACGATTTCCTCATCAAGCCACGCTTGCGCTCGACGCCCGGTCTCGCGGAGGTCAATTCCTCCGGCGGTTACGAAAAGCAAATCGTGATTCAGCCCAATCCCGACAAGCTCAAGAGCGTCGGCATGTCGTTCAGCGAAATCGCCGAAGCCATCGGCGAGAACGTCGAGAACGCAGGCGGCAGCGTGATTCAACTCGGCGGCGAACAGGTCGCCGTGCGCGCGGCGGGCCGCGTGCAGACCGTTGAGGAGATTGAACGGTTGCCGCTCAAGTTCGGTTCGCGGGCAACACCGTTGCGCGTGCGCGACGTGGCGGACGTGGGCATCGGCAAGGCCGTCCGCACCGGCGCGAGCACTTACAACGGCGAGGAGTGCGTGCTGGGTTCGGCGCTCATGCTGGCAGGCGAGAATAGCCGCCTCGTCGCGAAAGCGGTCGCGGCCAAACTCAAAGAGCTTCAGCCCAAGCTTCCGGCGGGCGTGCAAATCATTCCGGTCTATGACCGCACCGTGCTGGTGGACCGCACCATTGGCACGGTGGAAACGAGTTTGTTTGAAGGCGCGATCCTGGTCGTGGTCGTCTTGCTCGTCATGCTCGGCAACTGGCGTGCGGCGCTCATCGTCGCGCTCGCCATTCCGCTTTCGTTGCTGTTCGCCATGACCGGCATGGTGCAGGGAAAAATCTCCGGCAACCTTATGAGTCTCGGGGCGATTGATTTCGGCCTCATCATTGATGGCGCGGTGGTGATGGTGGAGAACATCATCCGCCATCTCGCGGAGAAACAGCACCGGCTCAAGCGCCGCCTCACGGCGACCGAACGCTCGCATGAAGTGCTAGTAGCCGCCAAAGAAGTCGCCAGCCCGATGTTCTTCGGTGTCATTATCATCACGGTGGTCTATTTCCCGATTCTCGCCCTGACGGGCATCGAAGGGAAAATGTTCAAGCCGATGGCGATCACCGTCATCTTCGCGCTCGTCGGCGCGCTGGTGTTGGCGCTCACATTGATGCCCGCGCTCTGCTCATATCTGCTCGGCGGCAACATCAGCGAGAAGGACAGCTTCCTGGTGAAAGCGGCGAAGAAAGTTTATGCCCCGCTGCTCAACCTCTCGCTCCGCTTTCGCTGGCGCTTCACGGGCGCAGCGGTGTTGTTGCTCGCGCTCGCGGCGCTGGTATTCACGCGGCTCGGCGCGGAGTTCGTGCCGCAATTGGACGAAGGTTCGTTCGCCACGCACATGATTCGCACGACGAGCATCGGCATTGACGCCAGCATTGATATGCAAAAGCGCGGCGAGAAGGTGCTTTTGGATAAGTTTCCCGAGGTGGACTACGTCTTCTGCCGGCTCGGCACATCCGAAGTTGCCACTGATCCGATGGGCGTGAACGTGGCCGACACCTACATCATGTTCAAGCCGCTCGACCAGTGGCGAAAGGTGGATGGCAAAATCATTACCAAGGACGAACTCGCCAACCTGATGACCGAGGAACTCGGCAAACACGTCCCCGGCGAGGCGCACCTGTTCAGTCAGCCGATTGAAATGCGCTTCAACGAAATCCTCGAAGGCACACGCGCCGACATCGCGGTGAAAGTTTTCGGCGAAGACTTCGCGGTGATCGAGAAAATCGCAGGCGAGGCGCGGGAGATTCTGGAGAAGATTCGCGGCGCGGCAGACGTGGAGTTTGATGCGCTCGGCAAATCGCCGTTGCTCGAAATCGTTCCCAAACGCGAGGCGATGAGCAAATACAACCTCCACGCCGCCGAGTTGAATCGCGTGGTTAGCACCGCGCTCGCCGGGCAGGAAGTGGGCAAACTCGTCGAGGGCAACCGCCGCTTCGACATCGTGGTGCGCCTCAGTGAAAATCTGCGCGAACAGGTGGACGAACTCAAACGGCTGCCCGTCCGCGTGGACGACGGCGGTTTGCTTACCTTGGGGCAAGTCGCCGACTTCAAGGTGGGCGAGCAAGTCGCCGCCATCTCGCGCGAATACAGCCAGCGCCGCGCCGCCATCATGATCAACCTGCGCGGGCGCGACGTGGAAAGCTTCGTCCTCGAAGCACAGGCGAAAGTCGCCGCGCAGATCAAGTTGCCCGACGGCTACTCCATCGAGTTCGGCGGACAGTTCAAGAACTTACAGGAAGCCCGCGCACGATTGGCTATCGTCGTCCCGGTCGCTCTGGCACTCATCTTTGTGCTGGTCTTCATGGCGCTCGGCAGCTTGCGGCAGACGTTGCTGGTTTACACCGGCATTCCGCTGGCGGTGACGGGCGGTATCTTCGCCCTGTGGGCGCGCGGTTTGCCGTTCAGCATTTCTGCGGGCGTCGGCTTCATCGCACTCTCCGGCGTGGCCGTGCTCAACGGGTTGATGATGATTTCCTATTTCAACCTGCTCCGAGAACAAGGCCACATGCACAGCCTGACGGATTGCGTGCGCGAAGGCGCGATGACGCGCTTGCGTCCCGTGCTCATGACCGCACTCGTGGCATCCCTCGGCTTCGTGCCGATGGCGATTGCCAGTGGCGCGGGCGCAGAAGTGCAACGCCCACTGGCGACCGTCGTCATCGGCGGCATCCTTAGCTCCACTTTCCTCACGCTCGTTTTGCTCCCGACGCTCTACGAGTGGCTGGAACGAAGAAAAGATACTGCGGACAAAGCGCCGGTGGAAACCCCTTCTGGTGAAGGTGGACCATCCCCCGACGCCGCGCCCGCGCCAACCGCATAACAAAGAACACATGAAAACTAACCTCCGTATCCTCACCCTGGCTGTCGCCCTGTGCGCCAGCCTTGCCCTCCCGGCGATTGCCCAGGACAAACACGAGCACAAAGTCACACCCAAGGGTGGACGCCTGCTCGACAAGACCGAACCGCACGCCGAGTTCGTGATCGAGAAAGACCGCACCGTCACCATCAACTTCTACAACCACGACATGAAGCCCGTCGCGGTCACCACGCAAAGCGTGACCGTTCAGGCGGACGCGAAGGACGGGAAAGCGAAGCTGGAGTTCGAGAAGAAAGGTGACGCCCTCGTCAGCAAGACGAAGCTTCCTGAAGGCGACGGTTACAACATCGTCGTGCAGTTCAGGCAGACTGCCGACGGCAAGCCGATGAACATTCGGTTCAAGCTGGACATGAATACCTGCGGCGAATGCAAGCACGCCGAGTATGCGTGCTCCTGCGCTCACTAAGCGATAATCTCGCCCGCCGCGTGGTTCGATCTTTCACCACGCGGCGGGAAACCATTCGTCACGAAAATCGTCTGGATCAACCAACACAACCTGGATGAGAGCTTGTGAGCCGATTGAAGTCACCGCAAGCCGCCGCCAAGCACTCTCAACGCGCGACGTTGGAGGCCGGGCAACGTCGTCGCGAGAAGCGCAACAGTTGGCTGATGATAATCGGACTCGCGCTGGTTTCCGTATCGCTCGTCATCGCGGACTACTTCTGGCTAAAAGCGCGGGCGCAAAAACGCCGCGAGGAACATCGGCAGCGTCAGCATCAGCGGGCGCAAACGAATTCTCCCGCCGTCGCGCCGTTGAATCTCCAAACAAACCAACCCAACCATGAGTGAGGACTGCAAAGATTGCGGGAAGCATCCCGCTGAACAGCCGGGCGAATCCCGCAAACCGGAGTTGCCCGCGTCTGGTCCTGTGGCGGAGGGCGGCGGACAAACCACGCTCCGCGTCGCGGGGATGGACTGTCCCGATGAAATCGCCGCGATTGAGCGCGTGCTGAAACCGCTCGCGGGGGTCGGCGAAATAAAGGTGAACCTCATGGGTGGGACGGCGACGATTGTTCACGACAAACAAGTCACGTCCGAACAATTGATCCAGGCCATCGGCACGGCGGGGTTGAAGGCTTCAACGATGGATGGAAACGAAGCAGAGGATGAACACAGCGGCGATGCGAGCCGCATCCGTCTGATTTTGGTGAGCGTCTCCGGCGTCTTCACCGGACTGGCTCTCCTGTTGCAGTGGCAGAAGCTTTTCAACCCTTACGGAAAAGCCGCCGCCGCTGTCATCGCAATAATTGCCGGAGGCTGGTTCATTTTCCCGAAGGCGATTCGTGCCCTGCGCCATTTCTCGCTCGATATGAACGTGCTGATGAGCGTCGCGGTGATCGGCGCGGCGTGCATCGGCGAATGGACGGAAGCGGCGGCAGTTGTATTCCTATTCTCGTTGTCGGAACTGCTGGAGGGATACAGCGTCGGTCGCGCCCACCGGGCGATTCAATCTCTGCTTGAACTCACGCCGGAAACCGCGTTGGTAAAACGCGGCGACCAGATTCAGGAAGTCCGGGTTGAAGAAGTCAAAGTGGACGAAATCCTCGTTATCAAATCGGGAGCGCGCGTGCCGCTGGACGGTGTAGTCACTTCCGGCGAGTCAGCCATCAACCAAGCGCCCATCACCGGCGAATCCATGCCCGTGGAAAAGAAATCGGGCGACACCGTGTTCGCGGGAACTATCAACGGCGAAGGCTCGCTGGAAGCAAAAGTCACCAAGGCTTCGACCGACACCACGCTGGCAAAAATCATCAAGCTCGTCGGTGAGGCGCAGAGCCAGAAAGCGCCTTCGGAAAAGTTCGTTGACCGATTCGCAAAGATTTACACCCCGGCGGTTTTCGCGGTTGCCATTCTGGTCCTGCTGTCCGGCCCGTTGCTTTTTAATGGCGCATGGATGGAGTGGGCGTATCGCGCCTTGGTTCTGCTTGTCATCGCCTGTCCATGTGCGCTGGTTATTTCCACGCCGGTTTCAATCGTGTCCGGCTTGACCGCGATGGCGCGGCGCGGCGTGCTCATCAAGGGCGGCGTGTTCCTTGAAGAAATCGGAAAACTGAAAGCTCTCGCGGTGGACAAGACCGGCACAATCACAGAAGGCAAACCGCGCGTCCAACAGGTGATTCCGTGGAATGGGAAATCCGAGGAAGAAATCCTGCGCGTCGCCGCTGCGATTGACACGCACTCGGAGCATCCGTTGGCACAAGCCGTCGTGAAGTATGCGGAGGAAAAGAAGATTCAGTTCCCGCGCAGCGAAAATTATCAGTCTAAAACCGGGCGGGGCGCAGAAGCGCAGATTGACGGACACCTATTCTTTGTTGGCAATCACCGCTTCGCCCACGAGTCTGCCGTCTGCTCGGATGACTTGGAAAAGAAGCTCGCTGAATTGGAAGCCCAGGCGATGTCCGTTGTCGTTGTCGGTCACAAACCGCACGAAGGTTGCAAGGGTGAGGTGATGGGAATTCTTACTGTTGCCGACACCATCCGCCCCAACGCCGCCGAAGCGATCAAAGCGCTCCACGCGGCCGGGGTGGAGAAAGTCGTCATGTTGAGCGGCGACAACCAGCGAACCGTGGACGCCATTTCCAAACAGGTCGGCATTGACGAAGCCAAGGGAGATTTGTTGCCCGACCAAAAAATTGAGCGCGTTCGTGAACTGCTCGCAAAACACAAACACGTCGGCATGATCGGCGACGGCGTGAACGACGCGCCAGCAATGGCCATCGCGAGCATCGGCATAGCGATGGGCGCGGCGGGCACAGACACGGCAATTGAGACGGCGGACATCGCGCTGATGCAGGATGATTTAAGCAAAGTGGCCGAGACGATTCAACTTGGCCGTCGCACTGTTCGGATCATCAAAGCCAACATCATTTTCGCTCTCGGGGTGAAAGCCGTCTTTCTCGTTCTGGCGCTGCTGGGTCACACGAGTCTCTGGCTGGCAATTCTGGCGGACACCGGCGCGACGCTGGTGGTTATTGCCAACGCGCTGCGCTTGTTGAAATAGACCCCGACAACCTCACTGATGATTCAAACGCGCTACGGCCGTTTTCCAGATGCCACCATACCCCTTAACTCACCGTGGCGATGCGCCAAGAACCAACCGCCCACCGCCACCCCCACGCCACCAATAATCAGCAGCTCATTCCCCACAACCAACGTCGGCAACACCATCAGCGTGAGTCCACCCACGGCAATCGCCGCGCTGGTCGTCACGCTGCCGATGAGCAGCTTCAGTGGCGGGTAAAAGATAGAGGCCAGGCCAAACAAAAACATGGCCACTCCGACCCACACGATACCTTTCAGGCTCGCCAGCTTGGCGCCGATCTCTCTCGCGGTGTCATTCTGCGCCGCGCCCAACTCCGTCTTGGCTCGCGTCTCCTCACGCTCAACGACGGGCATCGCTGCACTCACCACCACGGCAGCGCCGTTCGTCCCGCCGGATTCCACGCGCGATCCAGCCGGCACGGTGTACGTTCGCGTCCGCACCGTCTCCTGGTCCTGCCGAGACGATTGCGCGGGGTTGTCGGATTGAACGACCGTTTGCTCGATGATGCCAGTGGGCTTGCTCGACATCGTTGCCTTGCCGCCTCGAAGTGGTTGCGTCGCGCATCCGCACAAAAGGAGGGAGAACATTACAAGAATGCCCGCGACAATGATTGCCGCATCAATAAGGAGTGATCTGATTTCTTTCATGTTTCCTTTCGTTCCTGAAATCTCCGCAACTCAAACGCGCACTCGCGCAACGCCTCGCTGTTGCGATCAATGCAGATGGCGAGCTTGAGTGACGTCTCGTTCTGCTTTTCGATGATTTGAGCCAGCGCAGTGTGATGCACCTCACGCATTACCTTGTGATCCGCGAGGACCGCCTGCAACTGGCGCACCAGCCAGAAAATCACCGTCCCGCAGCCCAGGATCAGGAGCAGGAACGCCGCGAGGAACAGCCAGCGGTCATTCATCCCGGAGGCGTGATCCACCGCCTTTAGAAATTCTGTCGCATTCATGGTTGTATTCATTTGCGAGTCAGCTCCTCACCAACCGCACCACACCGCTCCTCCGATTCAACAGCACACCGAGCTTGGCGAGCAGCGATTGTGCGATGCCTGAAATCACCGGACGTTTGTCAGCCTTGTCGTAACCCTTTTGCGAAGACGCATCGAAAAAGTATTTCAACCCTTCGCCATCAGGCGCAGCGGTGCGATCCACGATCAACAACTCTCGCGCTTGTTCGCACGTCGCATCACGCACGGCTTTGGGCACTGCGTTCGACGGCAACACATCATCACCATCCTGGTCGCGACATTCCGCGCGCGGCCATTGCAACGCTTGAGCAAAGGTCGCCTTCACGCCGCCGAACTGATACGCCGCATCAATCAATCGCGTCGCCATCACGAGCGCAGCGTCTTTCTGTTCAGCAGTGGCAGCCGTCCACGCCGTCGCATACAAGTGTCCCTCGTGATATGCGTCGCCATCCGCCGCATTGGCGTAGGCGTTCGCATCCACTTTGCCCGTGCCGTCTTCCTTGATGAGGGTGAGCGCCATAAATCAAATAATGACAACCACCGTATTCGAGTAAGGCGAGAATCCGCCCGGGCCGTGCGCCCTCACGCGATACGTGTAACCGCTGGGGTATGTTGCGGGCTCGACTTCGTCGTCTGTGTATTCGTTGTCGCCAGGTCCAACCGAGACGATTTCAATGTAAGTCGCATCAGGTTCGGTGGTGAGTTTGCGTTCAATCCTCACATCCGTGACGTAGGAGTAGTCAACGGTGTTCCAATAGATATAAACACCGCCGCCGCCATTGTCATAGCCGTCAAGGTCTGTGGGCGCACCCGGCGCAGGTGGCAACGGATACGGTGTGGGAATCCCGTAGGAGGAAATCAGATAATTGCGAATCGCAGTCTTCTGTGGACCAGTGGGATTTCCTTCGTACACAAGCAAGGCCCGCACGTAACCGTTGAAGAACCACGAATTGTTGCGCGAACCCAGATAGACGGGCTTGCTCGCTCCTACCAACCCACCTACCAGCGCGCGTGACGCATCCAACGCCCCGGTGACCCGAAGGAACAAATCTGTCGCGGTGACTTCCTGTTCAAAGATTGCAAACGCGTTCGGATGAAGCAGCGTGACACCATCCGTCGGGCCGTTCAAGTTGCCAAGTCGCCAAGTGTGACCCCGCATCCGATCAGCATAACCCACCATCAGCAACACATCGCCATCGGTGACTGTGCCAGTTCCCACAGCATCGTTGGTCGCAGTCACCAGCGGTCGCGCGACAAGAAAGATCGTGTGAGTGTTTGTCGCGAACACATTGCTCGCGCTTGCAAGCACATCGTTGATGCCGTCGAACAACACAGCAGGCGAACCATCGCCAGTGGATTTGTAAATCGGACGACTCGCGGCGACCGCTTGCACGAGATGCTTCGCATTGCCAGATTCATCCGACCACGAGCCTACGACTGCATTGTTCGCCAAAGTCTTCAACGACTCGACCCGCACCCACAGCTTGAGCCCTGGCACGTCGAGTATGATGTAATCGTCCGGGCGGACCGCATTGCTGCGCTGAGTGATCTCCACGCCGTTGGCATCCACGCCCACGATGAACATCAGATGCTGACCACCATCCGGCGCATATTGACGTTCTGTGCCAGCGACGAAATCGTCAAACAGATACGTCAATCCGCCGTCGAGACTGTTGTATGCGTTCCAGCGCGCCGGATTAGTGTTACTCCAATCCCACACCGCAATGCTCGGATTGGCAGGACTCAACACAGGTGCAGGCAGCAAATGATTCTGCCGCGACCGACGCCGATCTTGCGCCCAGGTTGCAACCCATCCTTGAAAACGTCGTGTCGCCGACCACGGACGTCCACGGACTCCAGTTTTAGGAAACTTCATCATCGGTCGGCTTCGTTGAATTTCCATTTTTAACCGGCAAATTTTCCGGCGACAAAGGTGTTACCCCTTGTTTTGGTTCTGCGTCGTTCATCATAGATGGCGCGACAGGCAGCGGATCCACTGGCAACAGCGGCCTTCGCTTGCGTCGGATGATTGGAAGCAGTGAGTCCATATCACTCAGATAGCGTTGGCGCCGATGGCGACTTGTTTCCAATTCGCGCCATCACTGATGGCGAGGCACGCTACCGCGCCCGTGCCGCCCGCAGACAAGTGAATGATGCGACGCGGGAACTTTGCCGCCGTGACACCAGCGGCCACCGCCGCCGCGACGTTGGTGAATGTTGGAATCTGAATCTGTTCGCCGGAGCGAATCTTTTCAAAACTGCGAGCAATGTCTTTTCCCATAAAATTGTTGGAGGTTGTTTTCGGTTGAACGCTGGCGCGCAGGTATTCCCCGCGCGCCAGCGCATAGGCCAGTGCGGCACGCACCGCGCCTCAGTTGTTGTGATCCACGGC
>CAMCWI010000095.1 GCA_945882065.1 Akkermansia muciniphila | reverse complement strand
CGATGTGTTGCTCGCACGAAAGGAATCGCGCGCGGATTTTTGTTTCGAGAAGGCGCTGGCGTTTGCGCCGAAGGATTGGTTTCTCATCTGGCTCGCGGGACGCATCCGGTTTTACTACCGCCAATTCGCACTGGCGGTGAAACTCATGCAGCAGGCCGTGGAAGAGAACACCGGGCACTTCCTCGTCTGGTTGGAGTTAGGGCGTTGCCAGCAAGCACTCGGACTGATGGGGGCGGCGCGAAATTCTTTATCCCAGGCACAGCAACTTAATCCGTTATCCTCGGAGGTGATCGTCGCGTTGACTAAACTTTCACAGGGCGGAATTTGGTCGCGCTTGCGCGGCTGGGGGCGGCAACTATTCAATCCATGAGCGCAGAAACTCTTGATCGTTTTCTCTCCGCTGCCAGCGACTTTGACGCGTCGGATTTGCATCTGGTGGTCGGCGTGCCGCCCGCGTTTCGTGTGAATGGCGAGATCATCATCGCCGATGAAGACGTGATCACGCAGGAGCAATTGACGGCGATGGTCAACAGTCTGTTGAACCAGCAACAGAAGAAAAAGTTCGAGCAGGAATGGGAGTTGTGCATCTCTCTTTTGCATAGTGTGGCAGGCCGTGTGCGCGCCACTTTTTACCGCCGCAATGGTCATCCTGAGATGAGCTTTCGTTTTTGCGGAGAGCGGATTGCGTCTCGCGAAGAACTCGGTTTGCCGGAGAAACTCGATGATCTCGCGCGCCGTCCGAACGGACTTGTCCTCATCACCGGGCCAACCGGCGCGGGCAAAACAACCACGCTGAATTACCTCGTTGATCTCATCAACAACGAGCGACGCTGCAAGATTGTCACCATCGAAGACCCGATTGAGTTTGTTCACCAGAACAAGCGTGCCATCGTGGTGCAGCAGGAAGTTCTGACGGATGTGCGCTCATTCAACCGCGCGCTCGTTCACGTGTTGCGCCAGGATCCTGATGTATTGGTCGTTGGTGAGATGCGTGACTTCGAGGCGATTTCCACCGCGCTTACCGCTGCTGAAACCGGGCATCTCGTTCTGGCAACGATGCACTCGCCGAACGTGGCTCACGCGTTGGAGCGGATCGTTGGTGTGTTTGAAGGCAGTGCCCAACGGCAGATTGTGCTTCAGCTTTCGAACGCCCTTCAGGGAATCATTTCGCAGGAACTGCTGCCGGCGGCGGATCGGACGCGGCGGATTCTTGCGTATGAACTACTAGTGGCCACGGGCGCAGTGCGGAATCTCATTCGTGAAAACCAGATACATCATCTGGAAAACATCCTGCAAACAGGGCGCAAGGAGGGAATGGTGCTCATGGATAATTGCCTGCACGATCTCTACTGCAAGTGTCTCATCAGTTACGACACCGCGATCAGTCGCGCCCGGCATCCCGAAGGCATCACCCGGCAGAAGGGTTGATATGTCCGATCAATCGTTCTGTATCCAGCCTTTGCCGGGAATGAATTCACGGCTGCCAGAAGTGGATTTGCAACCGGTGATGCCGAACACGACAACTGCCAACAAGATCAACGCGCAAAGATTTTTCATGTGGTAACTGTAATCAAGTTTGTCACGGAGCCAAGTGTGGTGCATGTTTTCCTGAGAAAGCCATGGCAGAGAAATCAAAATACCTCAAAGGCCAGTTGTTGTTGGATAGCGGCGAACTGCAAGGATCGTTCTTTCAGCATACTGTCCTCATCATCTGTGAACATGACGTCAATGGAGCGTTCGGGCTTATCCTGAATCGCACCACGGGAAACAAAGCAGGCGAGATGATCGTGGCGGATTTGCCGGACACGATCCGGCAGCAGCCGCTATTTGTCGGCGGCCCGGTGCAGCCCGCGGCATTGAGTTTTCTTCATGCGGACAGTTTCATTCCTGACGCCACGGTGTTGCCGAATCTAAGTCTCGGTCATTCACTTGATACGCTGATGGAGATCGGTGAATCGTTTTCAGAAGCGAAGAAAGTAAAACTCTTCGCTGGTTACGCAGGCTGGAGTGCGGGGCAATTGGAGAATGAGATGAAACGCAAATCGTGGCTCACTCATCCTGCTTCAGTGGAATTGATCTTCAATACGCCGCCGGAAAAACTTTGGCAAGCTGTGCTTCAGATCAAAGGTGGCTGGCAAAACCGCATCCTCTCGCAGTCGCCGGATGACTTATCGTGGAATTAAATTCTGATCTTGTAGGAGACGATGTAAGGAGGCTCAATTATTTCGGTCACCGATCCGCCATGCAATGAAAGTCAGAGCCTCCTTACGTCGGCTGTTACGAAATAATCGTCGCTACACTTTCGCCCGACGAGCTTCTCAAATTAAGTTCTGTTCCAATCGTATTGGCCTCACGACGAACGTAGCCGAGCATCGCGATGCAATTCAACTTCAGTGACAACACTGCGCTTGTGATGTGGCCGACTTCCTTCTCGCCGTGAAATAATTTGTCGCCACGCGCAGGAAGTGTTTTCACATCTGCAGCTAACCGCAGTTTCCGTAACTCGCGGTTCACATGCCCGATGCTGTGGATGCGATTGAGAACTTCCTGGCCGATGTAGCAGCCTTTGTTGTAGCTGATGGCGCGGGTTTCGATGCCGCATTCGCTGGCGATGTTTGTCTCATCCATGTCCGCACCGAAGCGCGGAATGCCCGCTTCTATGCGCGCGATTTCGAATGCACTCCAACCACACGCGCGGCCACCGACAAGTTTCACGGTCGTCACGAGTTTGTCGGCTATCGTCTCCATCGCAGCGAGCGGGACGAATAGATCAAAGCCAACCGAGCCGAGTCGCGTGTGGTTCATCAAGTAGATTTCACCCAACGTGGTGTCAGAAAATTTGATCGAGTTAAGAGCCTGCGCCGGAATTTCGGTGAAGATTGCCAGTGCGCGAATGACCGCTTCCGCCTTAGGCCCTTGCACGCTGAACAATCCATAGTGCGGCGTCACATCCACGATCTGCACATCATCTGCCACGATGAATTTCTCCAGCCGTTGCGTGACGAGCGGTGTGAGTCCCGGCTCGAAGTCGAGCAGTAGTTCATCCTGAAGTGCGAAGATGTTCAGGTCGCTTTGAATCTTTCCCTTGGCAGTGGTGAGAGCGGAGTAACAACCGACGCCGACACCGAGTTTTTTCACGTCATTGGTGACTTGCCCGTGCAGAAAACGAACGCGGTCATTGCCCGTCAGACAAATACGGCCACGAAAACTTAGATCAAAAACGCCTGCGGTTTCGAGCAGCGCGGCGTGTTCTCCTCGCACGTCACCGTAGTCCACCACGACTTCCGCCTCATTCACGGAAGAGAACTTCGCATCAAGACTTTGATGAAAATGCCGCATCAACAATGGAACTGGTTCGCTCACGAGGATAATCGCCGTTCAACCCACCACGCGCATCTGCACCGCGTCAATGATTTGATCGCCGGACAAAATCGAGCCGATCACCACGACGGTCTGGCCTTTCTTTAAGCGGCCTTGTTCGATCATCAACTTGAGCGCGGTCTCGATGGTGTTCTGCGGATTGATGAGATCGAACGGAATCACCATCGGCTTCACGCCCCAACTCAGACTCAGGCCGCGCGCCACCGACTCGCGAGCGCAAAGGCCATAAATCGTGGAGTAATGCGGACGCAACCAGCCCGCGTATCTCGCCATGCTGCCGTGCCGCGTGAACACCAATATCGCCTCCGCCTTGAGTTCGTTTGCCATCACTACCGCGCTCTTCACGACTTTTTGCCGCGCCTGCGTGAGTTCCGCCTGCTCGTAAAACTTCGCGCCACCGCTGCGTTCGATGCGCTTGGCGATGCGGTCAAACACTTCGATGCACTTGAGCGGATATTTCCCGACCGTCGTCTCGCCGCTCAACATGATGGCGTCCGTCTGCTCGAAAACAGCGTTTGCCACGTCCGTCACTTCCGCTCGCGTCGGCATCGGCGATTCAATCATGCTTTCGAGCATGTGCGTGGCGACGATGACTGGTTTGCCTACGCGCAAACAAGTCTTCACGATGCGGCGTTGGACGATAGGCAACTCTTCGTAGGGAATCTCAATGCCCAGATCGCCACGCGCCACCATGATGGCGTCAGCTTCCGCGACGATGGCTTCGAGATTCTTGATCGCCTCCTGATCTTCGATCTTGGCGACAACGAGCGGACGATGTTTCGCGCCGGTGAAATGTTCCTTGAGTTGCATCAAGTCACGCGCCTCGCGGACAAATGACAGCGCGATGAAATCCACTTCGAGGTCCAAGCCGAGCTTCACATCAGCGATGTCCTTCGACGTGAGCGCGGGCAAGCTGACTTTGACGCCGGGCAGATTGATGTGGCGACGGCTGCCGAGTTTTCCTTCGGTCAAAACTTCGCATTCCACTTTGTTGCCGTTCTTGGCGAGGACTTTCATTTCGATGGCGCCGTTGTCCACGAGAACCACATCGCCGATGCTGATATCGTTGATGAAATTTTCGTAGTTCACATCTACGGAATGTTCCTCTTCGCTATGTTCGCCGCGCACCGTGAGCGTGAACTTTTGTCCCGGCTTCAAATCCAGCGGCACCGGAAGATCGCCCGTGCGGATTGCCGGGCCTTGCGTGTCCATCAAGATGCCGATGTGCAACTGACGCGAAGCAGACGCAGCGCGGATGATGGCGACAAGCTTTCGCACCCAGTCATGGGGCGCGTGCGACATGTTCAGACGGAAGATATTCACGCCCGCATCAATCAGCGCGCTGATCATTTCGGGCGAACTAGTGGCGGGTCCAAGCGTAGCAATGATTTTTGTTTTTCTCATGGAAAGATTTTTCCTGAGCGAAGGATAGGCGAACGCCCGCTGATGGAAAGCTGGGAGAACAAGTTGTCGCTTACAGAAATTCTGCTTCGATTGAATTCGCCGCCTGTTTTCATCTTGCACGGGCGTCTGGCACAAGCTTAGTCTCAATCTCGCAACTAAACATTGGAACTAACTATGCACATATTCCCACTCCCTTCGGCTGCGCGCGGCGGCGGTTTTATCAGTTCGATGATTCGCTGGTTCATCATGGTGGCCATCTATGATATTTGCATTGGTGGCATTGCAAACATTTTGGGTGTCTCACGGATGGTGGCTTGCTTCATCTTTCTGGGAATTCTGCTGCTGATCACCTTCATTGGCTACATCATCCGCCAGAAGATGAGCCCGCCGGCGGATCAATAGTTTTATTACAAGGTCATGCGGCACCACATCGCCCACGGCCCGACGTTCACCACGCTGGAATTCGAGTGCGCTGCAGGAGAAAATGTGACGGCGCAACCGGGAGCCATGCTGGCGATGACGCCGGGGTTTGAACTTACAGCACAAGTCGGCGCACAAATGCAGGGAAGCGGGATCAGCCGCGCCTTTCGCAGCATGGCGGTGGGCGAGAGTTTTTTTGCCGCTGTCTATACCGCCAAGCGCGACGGTGAACAATTGACGCTCGCCCCGGAGCACATGGGCGACATTCACGCGCTCGAACTCAATTCCAACAATCGTTATCTCATCGCGGGCGGAGCATTCCTTGCCTGCACGGGAAAAATCCAACTTAACGCCAGCTATGCGGGAGTGAAAGGATTGATGACCACGCGCGGACTGTTTCTGATGAAGGCCGAGGGTGAGGGACAGGTGTTCATCGCGAGCCACGGCGCATTGGTTCAACGCGAACTGGCCGAGGGGCAACGTTACGTGCTGGATAACCGTTACATCGTGGCGTTCACGCGCGACATGAGTTATGAAACCGTCAAAGTGGCCAGTTCACTGCGTCACTCGTTTCTTTCTGGCGAGGGATTCGTCAACCGCTTTACCGGGCCTGGAACGATTTTTTATCAAACCCGTGCGCGTCCGAGCCAGGGTTTTTTGAGGGGGCTTTTCCAGATGGCCACCTGACATGGCTGCAAATCATACAGCCTTGCTGCCGCCGGAAGGCCGGCGGCTGGAAACTCCCGCGCGTGCGACATTGCTCGCGCACTACGCCGAAACGGAACGGTTCTCAAAAATCATCCTCGCAGGTGAAGTTTGCATCACGGTGGCGGCGTTGCTCTGGGTGAGCTTTGGCACGATCCAAGTTCCCGACGCATGGCCGTGGGTGGCGGCAACCCTCGGCGGACTGGGCGTGTTCCGCTGGATTGCCCAGCACGTTTTCCTCAACAAGAAACGACTGGAGGACATTCGCGCTGATGCTTCGTTTGGCGTTCATAACAAGCAATCTCTTCTCGCTCTGGTGCAACGCGTCTTCTCGCGGCTGCAACTGCCGCCCGATGCCGCGCCTGTGTTCATGACGCGCGCCAAGGATGTCAACGCCATGGCCGTACGATGCGAATTGCTGCCCGGCTTGCGCGTGTTCAACGGTGTGTATCTCAACCGCGCCATCATCCATCTGCTCGATGAACCGGAACTTGAATCCGTGGTGGGTCATGAACTCGGCCACGTTTTTCCTTATGCGCCGCTGCTCTCTCGAAGCTACCTGCTTCACTCGGCGTTCGCGGCGAGTGTTTCGTTCGCACTTGCCGCCACCTTTAATCACGGGGCCGTGGCTGTGATCGCTCCGCTCGCGTTGCTCTGGGTGCTGGATTGGATCATTGCCTTTCCGCACATTAGGATTTCACGCGGGATCGAGTTTCTTTGCGACGACTTTGGGGCGAAGGCGGCCGGGCTGCTGCCCGCGCTCAGTTCGGAATTCAAAATCAACGCCGAATCCGAAGCGCGGCAGCAAATCATTTTTCATCTGCTCCAGACTGCAGCGCAAGGCGGAAAAGTTCCCCTTGATCAACTCATGGAGGATTATGAAGCCGCCGTGCCTTTTGGACGTAGCGACCCCGCCTCCGTCCGCGCCGAAATGGAGAAGCTTGCTTCCTCACGTAATCGCAGCCGAGGCGGCGTTTCCTTGACCGGCTTTGTGAGATTCCTTGGCGAACGCGATGTGGACGATGACGACTACAAGGAATCCGTTGGCAACGAAGCAAAGCGTCTGGAATTGCTGGCCACACTTCCACTGGTGCCGATTGATCGGGAAAGTTACCTGAAAGACAGCAGCGCGTGGACGACTGCCAAGGCGTGCGAACTTATCACGGTGATCGAAAACAATCCCACGACCGTGTTGTTCCATCTCGCAGATGAAATCACCGATAAAGTGTCATCCCACCCGGGAGTTTCCCGACGGATGCTTTTCTTGTGGCGCAACCAGCAGACGTGATCCGAGGCTGGGTCACTGATTCACATGCAAAACTTTCGCAGGCGGGAAGCCGTTGAAGTAAGTCGCCGATGCGCTGCCGTACGCGCCGATGTTTTCCGCATAGACCAAATCGTCCACTTCCAGATTCGGGAGCAAGTCTGACTGAGAAATCACATCAAGGCCGTCGCACGTCTGACCGAACACGGCGCAGACTTCCTTCTTGCCGGACTTGAACGATTGCAACGGATACTGGCAGTGATCAAAAATAATCCCGCTGAACGTGTGATACACACTGTCGTCAATGTAGTAGCAACGCTTGCCGTTGCGCACCGCCTTGCCGATGACCCGCGCGACTGACGTGGCTGCTGTCGCCACAAGAAATCTTCCCGGCTCGGCGAGAATTTGGATGTCCTTCGGAAACAACCTCTCAATCTCAGCATTGATGACGCGCGCTAGTTCGGGGAACGGCTTTACATGTTTATTATACGGGGCCGGGAAACCGCCGCCGATGTCGAGAATCTTGAGTTCGTGACCGCGCGCCTTGGATTCTTTCATCACCGCCGCCGCTGTGTTGAACGCTTGCACGAAGTTCTCAAAGTTTGTGCACTGACTGCCGACGTGGAAGCTGAGTCCCTCCACCGTCAAACCCATATTGAACGCCGCGAGAATCAAATCCACCGCTTCGCCAGGCTCGCAGCCGAACTTGTTCGAGAGTTCACATTGCGAACCGGTGTTGGAAACCGCCAGCCGCAACACCACGCCCGCGTGAGGCGCGTATTTCTTGATTTTGTGAATCTCCGTGACGTTGTCGTAGGTGACGAGCGGCTTGTATTTGTCCAATGCCAGCAACGTCTCTTTAGGCTTCGTCGGATTCGCGTAGATGATTTTGTCCCAGATGAAATCCTGCTGTGCCTTCGCGGACAACGTTTTGATGTTGTCATACACCAGCATGAACTCCGGCAACGACGCGACATCGAAGCTCGCGCCCGCCTTGTAGAGCGTCTTCACGATGGCGGGTTCGGCGTTGGCTTTCACCGCGAAGTAACACTGCACGCGCGGCAGATACTTGCGGAACATCGCGTAGTTAGCGCGGATTTCGTCGTGATCCACGATCACGAGTGGCGTGCCGTGTTTCTTGGCGAGCGTCTGGATTTGAGTCTTGGTCATGATTAATTCAAAAATGCAGTGGCGTTTTAGGGGATTGCGCCGGGGGCACAAGGAAAATTATTTGGGCCGCCGGAACGCCGAACTCGGATTCGGCACGTTTCAACTAGCTTTGTAGTAGCCGACTTGAGGACGCTCAATCATCCAGTCAGAGCCTCGTCACCTCGGCTGCTACGAGATCAGAGGACGCGCTTCACTGCCGCACGCCAACCTGCGTCATTCTTCTCCACCTCTGCGGTCTTCATCTTCGGCTTAAAACTTTTTGAAACGCGAGGCAACGCTGTCAGTTCCTCCAGCGACTTACAGAAACCCAAGCCGAGCAATCCGTTCATCGCCGCGCCCCACGCGGAACTTTCGGCTACTTCCGACACGTTCAACTCCGTCCGCGTCATGTCCGCCGTGAACTGCATCAGAAACTTGTTCCGCGTCGGCCCGCCATCCGCGTGAAGCATTTTCAATTTTACCTGCGCGTCACCGCGCATCATATCCAGCACATCGCGGATCTGATATGCGATGGCTTCCTGCGCTGCGAGCGCGACGACTGCGCCTTTCTTTGTCGGCTGAAACTTCGATGACCGTGATGTTGTTGATCGCGCGCAGCACCGCGAGGTCATGCAACGAATGATGCGTCGTGCCCAACGCGCCGTAGCTTACGCCGGAGCTGATGCCAATGAGCACCGCGGGAACGTCCGAGTAACAGATGTCGTTCTTGATCTGCTCCAGCGAACGCGCCGTGAGAAAGTAGCCGGGCGAAACGCCAAACGATTTCTTGCCACACGCCGCCAGTCCCGCCGTGATGCCGACGAGATTTTGTTCGGCGATGCCGACTTCCACGAGCTGCTTATGCAACGCCTTGGCGAACGGCGCGAGCTTTCCTGACCCGCGCGAATCACTGGTGACGGCGATGATGTTCGGGTTGGCCTTGGCGAGTTCTTCGAGCGTGGCGGCGAATTCGTCGAGATTGGTGCGGCCCAACTTGAGGCCGAGTTTCTCAGCCATCGCCTTCGCGGCGGGTGTTAGCATGGAAGGTGTAGGCGCGCTCATGCTGGGATTGAAAACGAAACCATGAGAGCATGGTAATTAAAGCAGTCACAGAATCGAGTGACAGAATCGAGTTGAACTTTTCACGGGAATTTTCAATATTCCCAGCCATGAATAAGAACACGATTGCATTAACTTTGGTTTCAGCCCTGAGTTTGGGCGTGGCCTTGGCGGAAGACGCCAAGACTTTCAAGGACGACAAGGAGAAGGCGAATTATGCCATCGGCCTGAATGTTGGCGGTAATTTCAAACAGGGCAACTTGGAATATGACGCCAAGGCGTTCGAACAGGGAATGAACGACGCCATCGCTGGCAAGTTAGGGCTGACCCAACAAGAAGCTCGTGAAGTCATCACCAAATATCAGACTGAGCGCCGCGCCGCCGTTGGCGAAAAGAACAAGGCCGAAGGCGAAGCGTTCCTCGCCGCAAACAAATCCAAACCTGGCGTCAAGACGATGGAGAGCGGACTCCAATATAAAGTTCTCACAGAAGGCAGCGGTGATTCTCCCAAGGCAGATGACACCTGCATCGTGAAATATCGCGGCACGTTCATTGACGGCACAGAGTTCGATAATTCCGAGAAGCAACCCGGCGGCACAGCAAGTTTCCCGGCGAACCGCGTCATCGCTGGCTGGACAGAAGCTCTTACCCACATGAAGCCCGGTTCCAAATGGCAATTGACAATCCCTTTCAATCTGGCCTATGGCGAACAGGGCAGGGGAAACATCCCTCCGAGCACTGCACTGCTATTTGACGTGGAACTCGTCTCCTTCACCGCGCCTCCTCCTCCGCCCCCTCCTGCTGCCCCGCTTACGAGCGACATCATCAAAGTCCCGTCTCTCGAAGAGATGAAGAAGGGCGCGAAGATCGAAACGATCAAGGCTGAAGACGTCGAGAAGATGCAGAAGCAGCCGGAGAAGAAGAAGTAAGTTTGGGCTGAGGGTTTCTGATTCAATCACGGGCGCGGATCACTCCTCGCCCGTTTTATTTTCTAACGGAGCGCGGCTGTGTCGAAGCCCAGCCGCAGCATCTTGGCAACGAGAGGTGTGTGCGGCAAAATTTCCATGCGTCTTCTCCTTCCGACATGCTGCGGCCTGGTCGAGGACGACACAGCCGCATCTCCGCAGGCGACCGAAGAAAGCTACGCCGTCTGTTTCAACTTTGCCTCCGCCGTTTCGAGTTCAGCCAATGCCTGTTTCAATTCCGCGTCGCTTGGCACGCCGTGATGCGGGCGCGTAGCCTTTGATCTCAGCAAGCTTGGCTTTCACCGCGGCGGCTTGGGCGTCGAGCTTGGTGGCTTTGCCGATGATTTCGGAAAGGTCAACGGTGGTGACGCTGATGCCGTAGCGTTCCAGAATCTTTTCCGAGTAACGAACGGTGTTGAACGCGCCGGGGCGCGCACCAACAGCGCCAAGCCGCACCCCGCGCACGCCATTTACGACGCGACAGACGCCGAGAAATTTCTGTAAGTCCGCCTCAAAACCCGCCGAGGTTGGATGTGAAACGTGTTTACTTGTGAGCGAGAACTTGATGCCGGCCTGCACGAGATTGTTCGTCACAGAAATATTCCCGCAGAATGCATCGCGACGGCGTGAGGGCGAGAGTTGCTTAAGATCGTCCGGGTAGCCTTGGATGAGAATCGGCACGTTGAGCTTGGACATCTTGAGCGTGTCGGCCACGCCTTTTTCGTCGCCGAAGTTCGGGAGGCAGACGAGCACGCCGTCAATTTCACCTGCGTGCTTGCGGAACAACTCGGCGCACTTGCGCGCATCGTTGTGCGTCTCCACACCGCCGAGTTTGGAGTCTGTTTCACTGAGTTGAATCGCCTTGATGCCGAACTTCGCGAAAACCTTCGCCATGTCGGCTCGGGCCTCAGTGACGAGTTGATCTGGAAAAAAAATCGCGGTTGCCGTAGATGACGCCGAGGACGGGGGATTTGAGATTGATGTTATTCATGTGTTCAAACAGGTGGTTGCCGGGATGAACAGAGGATGCAAAATCAGTGCGGGCGAGTCATGCACAGAGTTTGTGAGGACTGAGATGCGTCCGGTGAAAAATAGAAGCCGTTTTTGATTTGACGCCCGCCCTCACCCCGGCCCTCTCCCCCGAGGAGCGGGAGAATCGTTTCCGTCGCCTGACAATCACGTCGCCGGATTGGCGGAGTTGTTGCGCCCGGTGACGGGCGCACTCCGTTTTACCTGCGCCGCATATAGTCCAGCTTCCACGGCTTGCGATATTCCACGCTGACAAGTCTGTCCGCATCTTTGTTGCCCACGACCTTTTCCCTTTCCGCGTCCCAAGTGATCTTGCTGCCAGTGCGGTAGGCGATGTTGCCGAGGTGTGCGACGGTGGAAACGTGATGGCCGCGTTCGAGATTGAGGCGCGGTTGTTCCCGGGATTTCACGCAGTCGAGGAAATTGCGGACATGCGCTGGACGCGGGTTGCCGCTGCTCCGATGTTTTTTAGGTTCGAGATTGGCTTTGCGCTTTTCAGGAATCACTTCCCAACCCGCATCGTTCATGATGATCGTTCCTTCAGAGCCGTACCACGCCACGCCCCACGGATGATTGTTGATGCCCACACCGAGTCCGGCTTTGTGTTCCCAGACGAGCATGTAACTTGGAAACTCGTAGGTGGTGACCTGTGAGTCGGGCGTTTCGGAGTTGTCGTCGAGAACATATTTGCCGCCGCTGGAGACGACGGACTTGGGTGCTTCGAGCGGCGTGCCCATGAAAATCATGTTCAACAGATGCACACCCCAATCAGTCATGAGTCCGCCGGCGTAATCCCAGAACCAGCGGAAGTTGAAGTGATAGCGGTTCGGATTGAACGCGTGTTTGGGGGCAGGGCCGAGCCACATGTCGTAATCAATCCCAGCGGGCGGCGGACAATCTGCGGGTTTGCCGACGCTGGGTAACCAATCGAGATAAGCCCAGCCGCGTGCCATCGCGAGTTTGCCGAGCTTGCCGGATTTGACGAACTCCGCCGCCTCGATCATGTGTTGGCAACTGCGCCATTGTGAACCCATCTGCACGATGCGGTTGTGTCGCTGCGCTGCCGTCAACATCGCGCGACCTTCATCAATCGTCTTGGCGAGCGGTTTCTCGACATAGACATCTTTGCCGGCCTGACACGCCATCACGGTCGGGATCGCGTGCCAATGATCTGGCGTGGCGATTAATACGATGTCCACGTCCTTACGATCCAGCACGCGCCGGAAATCTTTCACGGTGTCAGGTCGCTTGCGTTCTTTCTTTTCGCAGATGGCAAGCCCCTTGGCAGTCATGGAATCGTCGAGGTCGGCGATGACGACGCAATCCACTTCGGGATTTTCGAGGAAGCAATCAAGGTCGCCCTGTCCCATGCCGCCGCAACCGATGACACCGAGGCGGACTTTGCTGTTCGGGCCGGGCTCGCCTGCGCGCACGGAACGGATGAGCGGCCCGGCAAACGCCGCACTACCTGCGAGCAACGCGGTGTTCCGAATAAATTGACGGCGCGGGAGCAGATTCATCGGCGTTTTCATGAACACATAACAAACCGGAAACGAGCTGTATTCAAGGGTGAATATGCGTGACGCTCGACACATTGATGTTACGCTGCGCGACGAATGATGGACGCCGATGAAAAAGAAATTTTCCGTTACCTAAAGAGCCAGCAGGGAGTGTTTGTGACGATGAATGTGATTTCTCGTCATGCTGCCGGGAAAAACCGGTTTAACGAATCGTCTGATTGGGCGAGGGCGGTGTTGATGCGAATGGCGGAGCGCAACATTTTGCAGAAAGACGCCACTGGCGCGTATCAACTCATGCCCGTGCCGAAGGATTTGGGCGCGTCGCCGCAGTGGGTGTCACCGCAGATCGCGGAGCTGCTGTTGCGTAGCGGGAAAAAAATTGCGGGCGCAGGTTGCACAACCGATGATGACGAGGCTTACTACGACAGTCT
>CAMCWI010000094.1 GCA_945882065.1 Akkermansia muciniphila | reverse complement strand
TGAATCGGGTAATTCCAATCCGCGCCTTCCCGTTCGAGTCGCGCGACGAGCAGGCGATAGCACTCGATCATCACCTTCGGGTTGCTCGACTTCATCGAGAACTTGAAGTTGTGGAAGTTGTGCTTGCGACAGATGCGGGCGAACTCCAGCGCGCTCTCCACCATGCCGAGCGGCGTGTCGCCGTAGCGGTTCATGATGCGGTCGCTAAGCGAACCGTGATTCGTGCCGATGCGCATGGCGCGCTTGAGCTTGATGGATTCCAACACCAGCGGCGTGAACTTTTCCTCGATGCGCCTCAACTCCTCGGCGTATTGCGCGTCGGTGTATTCCTTGATGGCGAATTTTTTCGAGTCGGCGTAATTGCCGGGATTCACACGCACGACTTCCACCCACTTCACCGCTTCCATCGCGGCTTCAGGTTTGAAATGGATGTCCGCGACAATGGGAACATTGCAGCCGCGCTTGCGAAGTTCGGTGACGATGTTCTGCAAGTTCGCCGCATCCTTCACCGTGGGCGCAGTGATGCGGACGAGTTGGCAACCGACGGCGACGAGATCAAGCGTTTGCTGCACGCTGGCCGCCGTGTCCATCGTGTCACAGGTGATCATGGACTGCGCCACGACGGGATGATTGCCACCGATGACGACGCCTCCGTTCGCGGGATCACCGATAACGACTTCGCGCGTCTGGCGGCGCTTGAAGACGTAGGGAGAATCGCAGTAACGCATGGGAAAACTATTTCTTGGGCGCGAACACGATCGGCACATTGGCTTTGCGCTCGCTATTCGCACTGCGCGCCCAATCACCGATGTCATAGAACGCGATCCACAACATGAAACCGATGAGAAGGATCGCGAACCCGCTCTGGATGTAATTCAGAATCTTTGGATTCACTGCACGCCGACGCACGACTTCGATCAGAGAAAGCAGGATGTGTCCGCCGTCCAGCACCGGAAGCGGAAGCATATTGAGCATGGCGAGGTTCACATTCAATACGACGCTGAACCACAGCACCCAACGCCAGCCATCTTCATTCTCGAAAAAGTTTTTATAGACGCGGATGATCATCACGGCACCGCCAAGTTGCTGCACTCCGATTTCATTTCTCTTGTTGGCGACTGCCCCAATTGTGGCAAAGATTTGTTTCGCGCTCGCCTCGATCTGTTCCCACGGGCCGGGATGAACAAGCACGCGGTTCGTATTGCCCAAATAGCTCAGGATGCCAAACGACGGCGACATCTCTTTCGGTGAAATGGGCTTCTCAGCCTGCATGGCGCATTCAAACTCTTCCACACCTCGGCGAACAGTGAACGTCACTGGTCCTGCGGCGGAATTGGTCTGAAAGTCCTCAACATGACTGATGGCTGCGAAGCTGAAAATCTTCTCGCCGTTGACCTTCATGATCTCGTCGCCCTGTTTCAAACCAACGCGCGCTGCCGGACTGTTCGTCGCAATGTCAAAAATCTTCGCGGACTGTACAGGCCCGACCAAAATCTTCCGCAATGCGCGGCGCTCGTACCATTTTGTCTGAGGCTTGAACGCAGTCACCTGCACGCTTTGTTCCTGGCCATCCCTCAGATAGTTGACCGTGAGATTCGTATTTTCACTCGTGATGACACGCCAAGTGATGCTGTCCTGCGTCGGAGGGCCAAACGCCTTGATCGGATGTCCGTCAATCGTCGTAATCTTGTCGCCAGGGCGCAAACCGGCTTTCCATGCGGGGCCATCCGGCACAACCCAGCCCAACACCGGAGCATCATCCGTCACAGTCAAAGGCTTGCCCACCTGCCAGACGATGACGGCGAAAAGTATCGCGAGCAAAAAGCTGAACAGCGGACCCGCGACTGCCACAATGATTTTGTCCAACGGCGAAACATTCGGCAACTGCTCTGCCTTCTCGTCTGTTTTGCCTTCGATGGCTTCCATCGTCGCCATCTGCGGCAACGATACGTAGCCACCGGCGGGAATCCAACCGAGCGCGTATTCGACGCCGTTGATTTTCTTGCTCCAGATCGGTTTGCCAAACCAGATAGCGAACCGTTCCACTTTCAAACCGCGCCAGCGCGCCGCGAGGAAATGTCCGAGTTCGTGGACGAAGATGAGCAGGTTCAGTGCGAGCAACGCTTCCACAACGACGAGGATGACTTTCAATATAGACATGCGATAAACAATTCCGACAATTCAGCCCCAAAGGGCGCGGAGAGTATAGCGGTGAAACCGTGACCCGCAATGCTGGCTTTCGATGCTTCAAGAGTTCGGACGCATCTTGCCCGACACTACCCTGCACGCTGGCTTCCGGGCCAGTGTCATGCGCCCAAGCGATTGTCAGACAGTCGAGGCGTAGAAATGTTCAAGCGGCGGCAAGAGATTGGGGGTTGGCGTTCTGCGTTGACTCAGCCGGGTAAGTTGGGCGTGCAGGAATTTTCTCGCGTTTAGGATATTTGCCAACCATCTGCAACCGGAACTCCAAACCAAGTCACGGAGGAACTGCAGGCAAGCCCGCCCCCTATTTCTTCAAGCGAAAGAATCCTGCGGCGTTCGTGGCGGGAATCGTGACTACGGTCCGATTGTTCGTCAGCGAGGCGGGGAAGTCGTTCATGGTCTGCCACGCGTTCGTCGAAACAAGATTCGTCCTGGATTCGAGCGTGAACTCGGTTGCGAATCCGTTCCACGATAGCTGGACATTTGTTCCGACTGAGGCAATCACGAGCGTCGGATCCGCGAGTATCTTCACAATCAAACCATCCTTACCTTTATTAATAGACTCACCCGCTACATAAATATTGCCGCCAGCATCAACTGCAACAGCATAACCAGCGTCGTCAGTTTCGATCCCGAGAAAGGAAGAATGCGTCAGTGCCGTGCCAGTGCTGTCGATTTCAGCGATGAACAAGTCCTTACCGCCTGAGTACGTGCCGCGTAAAAAATCCAATACCGCATTCGTAGGAAAATTCGCCGAAGATGTAACTCCAACAACTTGCGCCCGCCCCGCTGCATTCACTGCCACATCCCACGCTTCATCGCTGGCTGAACCGCCGAACGTCACGGAGTAATCCCAGTTCGTGAGCGACGGATTCAGTTTTGAAACGAACGCGTCAGGAGTAAGCGTGTTGGTCGTCACTGACGAATAAAGGTTGGTGGAGCTGCGCGGAAAATTCGACGAGCGCGTCGAACCCGCCACATAGATTGCGCCCGAACCATCCGTCGCCGCGCGGAACGCGAAGTCATCGTTCGTTCCGCCGAGATAGCTGGAATAGTTGATCGCAGAATTCGTCCCGCCAACAATCGTCACGAACGCGTCGTAGGCAAAAGAGCCGTTCGTCGTTCCGTTGAACAGGGGTTGCACGGCATTCGTCGTCGTCGGAAACAAACTCGAAGTCGTGTAGCCAACCAAGACTGGTTCGCCTGCTAAATACGTGATCACATCCGTGGCATAATCCCGCCCTGCCCCGCCAATGTAGCGCGAATAGATCACGTTTGTCCCGGACGCGGCGAACTTGACCACAAAGGCATCTTCAGCACCCGCAAGACTGTTCGTGGTCACAACCACGTTTGTTCCCAAAATGTTGGTGATGGCAGTAAAGTTCACCACCGGAAAATTTGTCGAGAGCGTGTAGCCGGCAACGTAGATGTTCGTGGCGGGATCCAGCGAAAGCCCCAATCCGACGTCATCTTTTGTCCCACCGAAGTACGTCGAGAAAATCAGGTTGGTACCAAAGGCTCCAATCTTGGCGATAAAACAATCCAGCGGTGGAGCGCCAACGCCCGGCCTCACCACTCCCGCGATGTTCGTCTGGATCGCATTGCGGGTCGGGAAATTTGTCGAGCCAGTGTAGCCTGCGACATAGGCGTTGCCTTCCGCGTCCACGGCCAGACCGAATGCAGCTTCGTACGCAAAGCCGCCGAGGTAAGTGCTGTATGTGGTGGAATAATTGGCGGCAACGTTCGGCAGCTTTTGAACCAGCACATCACCATGCCCGGCCAACACGCCAGCCAGATTGGTTTGGAAAACGCCCGCAGATGCAAGCCCTGAAGACGTTGTTTCACCTGCGACGAAAACATTTCCCTGCGCGTCCGTCGCCACAGCCCAGAACGTATCATCGGCTGCGCCACCTTGCAGAACGATGTAGCTCACCACCGGATCAATCACCAGCGGCAGAGTGCGATCATACTTACCCAGCGTGAACTTCACTGTACTCGCATCGGTCATCACATAGCGGCCTGCGATTTCCTTCCGCGCGCCGCGCACGGTTTGATAGATTACCGGCTCCGGCTGACGAATCTCTTCTCCGCCCAAACTCAAAACGAGTTCGCCATCGGCAGTGACAACAATCTTGTCCGCGCCGGTGAATTTCAGCGCGATGACATCCGGGCTTGTTCCGGGCGCGATCTCGAAATCGTATTCCAGATGATTCTGGTTGCCGTAGTGGATGAGGTTGATGCCGGGATAAATATCTGTAACGCGAACACGATCAAACGCGGGAACTTCGGTGCGCCATTTCGAAGCGTCGTTGCCAATGAAGTAATTGGCGCGACCTGAAATTTCACCTACGCCAGACATCGCCGCGGTTGGGTTCGCTCCAACCAGTTCGATGCGCAGGCTGCGATAATCCACCCGCGTCACAGTAGCGTTGATCACTCTCGGCAGATTGTTTTCTTCCGCCGCAGTTTTTTCCACCTTCCGCAACGTCACAGTTACTTCCGCTGGCGAGAGCGAGAGATAGTAGGCCGGGCCGCGTGAGACGAAGCGCGCCGCGCTCTCATACTGACCGACGTTGCTCTCGAAACTCAGCGGGCGATTGCCGAGCGATGTCACTCGATCTGTTGCGGCGTTCGCAGCAACCGCCAGCGTGATCGCCGCAAGACAAAGAACCGCCTCGACGCGTGATGCGGTGGCGCGGAGGGAGATGTTGTTTCGGAGATTCATGGTCAGAACGGGCGTGTCCATCCAACGCTGAATTGGATGCGACCTGAGCCTTTGTTGAATTCGTCGTGCTTGATCGGGATGCCGTAATCAATCCGCAACGGACCGAGACGCGGAATGTTCAGACGGATGCCGAAGCCCCAGTTGGAGTTGTAATCGCTCGTGTTAAAATCATACGCCTCCTCGCCCACGCTGCCGATGTCATAGAACGTGGCGAGCCGAACACCTGCGCCGCCCTCGGTATCAAACACCGGGATGCTGTATTCACCATAGCCCGTCCAATACGATCCCCCGCCTATGGGTTCATTGAATCCCGGTTCGCGCGGACTGATGCCGCGATAACGGAAACCCCGGAGCGAGGACAGACCGCCGAGATAGAAGCGTTCGTAGAACGGAACGGTGTCGCCATTGAGTCCATCCACCACACCGCCGCGCCCGCCGAGTTCGATGACGTGACCCTTGGCAAGTCCAGGGAAGAACCACGCGGATTCGAGTTCAAGTTTGTAGAAGTCGCGCTTGCCGCCGAGATAGCTGGAGGTGATTTCGGCGATGAGGGTCGTGCGTTGACCGCCATCCGGCAGTCGTGTGTTGTTGCGCGTGTCGTAGGCGATGGACGATCCGAACTTGGAAAGGATCGTGTAACCGTTTTCGTCGAGCAATGCACTTGGAGCGTTTTGATCAGTGCCTGCTCCTGATCCGGGCAAACCAACTGGCGGGCCAGCGTCACCGCCAGGCCCGGTGATGTTCCCATGCAATCCTTGATTCAGCAAAATCCCTGCGTTCTCGATGTTGTAATAAATGCCGCCGATGAGTTCGCCTGTACCGAGGAGATTTTCGAGCAGCACGGGACGCGGCAGGGATTTGCTCAGGCTCAACCGGACGCCCGTGCGGACTTCGTCATAAAAGTTTCCGATGCTCTGGTAGTTCAACCGGCGATGATACAACTGTGTGCCGAAGGAAAGCTTCCTGTCCAAGAACCACGGCTCGGTGAATTCGAGAACATAATCCTGACGCTGCGTGCCGATCTGAAGCGCAGCGCGAAATTTCTGACCACCGCCGGTGAATGATGGCGGATGGAAGATGTCGAAGTTGCCCATCGTCACCTCGGTGTAGGCCACGAGTTGATCAATGGAACTGAATCCCGCACCAAAACTAAACTTGCCGGTTTCCTGCTCCTCCACCGTGACCAGCAGGTTTTTGCGACTGGATGCATCGGTGGCTTCAGGCTGCGCGTCCACCTTGCTGAAATATTCCAGACCGCGCAGACGCTGCTCGCTGATCTTGACACGCGTCATGTCGAACGTCTCGCCGGGATAGAGTGCGAGTTCGCGGCGGATGACCTTGTCCTTGGTGCGGGTGTTGCCACGAATTTCGATCTTTTCCACCAGCGACTTCTGTCCCTCATCAATCTGATACTTGATGTCCATCGTGCCGGTCTCGGTGTTCGGGATGCGCTTGGCCTTGAGATCGCCAGTGCGAGATACGTCAATGTGTCCGCGTGAGTCGTAGAAATTTCCCACAGCCTCCGTGTCCTGGGACAATCCTTTCAACGTGAAGATGTCTCCCTCCTTCATCTTGAATGAGCGGTTCAACACCGCCGACTCCTGCCAACGCGCGCGTTCGTCGCGATCTTTCGGCGCTCGACCGGGTTTGAAATCTGGGCTCACAGCATTCGTCGGGATCATTGTCGTGCCCTCGAATGTGACCGTGCCGACTTTATATTGGCGACCTTCAAAGATGTGCAAGCGCACCACCATCGAGCGCGGCGTGAGATTCACGAACTCCACTTCCTTGATGTCGAAATCTATGTAGCCCTTCTCGCGATAGAACGCAGTGAGCTGATCCTTGTCTTCCTCAAACTTGTCGTCCTTGAAAATTCCCCGCCGCGTGAGCCATGACCACATCCCATGTCGTTTCGTTCCCTTGAGTTGCTTGCGGAGTTTGGCCTGATCGAAATCTTCTGCGCCGATGAATTCCACGCGCGCGATCCTGATCTTAGGACTTTCCTTGACCTCGAACGTCACCGTGCCCCGCCCTGCCCCTTCGTCCACGGATGACTTCGCATTCACTTCCGTGCGCGGATAACCCTTCTTCTGATACAATGCTTCGATAGCGCGAGAGTCGGTGAACAGTTTCCGTTCATCCAATGCTTCGCCGATCTTGGAAGTGATCTTTTTCTTAAGCTCGGATTCCTTGATCTTGGAATTGCCAGTGATCTTGATGTCGGTCAGACGCGGGTTCGGCTGGATGACAAACGTGAGAACCATCCCACCGTCCTCAGCGCGATCTTTCGTGACTCGCACGTCGTAGAAGTGATGCGTGGAATAAAGCGAGCGGATGTCGTCATCCACCGTCACGGGGCGATATACATCTCCGGCGCGTGACCGGATGTTGGCGCGGATGATTTCCTCGCTGATGGAGAACTGGCCGAGATGCTTGATCTCGATGCGCGAGATTTTCGTCTCGTCGGCGGATTGTGCCGGCGAATTGAAACTTGAGCCGAGGGTTAGCCCGAAAAGCAAAACAACCCGCACCGCGTTCAACGCGGCATCATTGCCCCGGGATGTCTTCGTCGCTGACTTTTGCTGCGGTTTCAAATCGAGTGTACGGTTTCAAAAAGGTCAATTGCACATCGCCCGTCGGACCATTGCGCTGCTTGGCGATGAGCAGATTCACCGGGATGCCATCCGGGGAATCTTCTGTCTGCGGTGCGTCTTCGTCTTCAGTCGCTGGCTTGTAAAGCAGACCCACGAGGTCGGCGTCCTGTTCAATCGAGCCGGATTCGCGCAGGTCGGACAGACGCGGTTTGCGGCTCTTATCCTTTTCCAATTCGCGGTTTAACTGCGCCAACACGATGATCGGAATACTTAATTCCTTGGCCAGCGCCTTGATGCCGCTGGAGATTTCGGCGATCTCCTGCTGCCGGTTTTCCTGCGCACGGCGCGAAGTAGAGTGGAGCAACTGGAGGTAGTCAATTACGAAAAGCTTGATGCCGTGCTGCTGCCACATGCGCCGCGCGCGGGTGCGCAATTGCAAAATGGAAAGTCCCGGCGTGTCATCAATGTAAAGCGGCGCGCTGGACATTTTCCCCGCCGAACTTGTGAGCTTGGGGAAATCTGATTCACTCATGAAACCTTCCCGGATGTTGCGCAGGTTCACACGCGCATTCGAGCAGAGCATACGCAAGACGAGAGACTCCGCCGTCATTTCCAGACTGAACACACCGACGGGCAACTTCTGATTCAACACCACGCTCTCGGCGATATTCATAGCGAGCGATGTCTTACCCATGGAAGGCCGCGCCGCGATGATGATCATTTCTCCGCCGTGCATCCCGTCCGTCATGCGATCCAATTCCGCAAACCCGCTGGCCAGTCCACCGAGTGTTCCCTGGCGGTTGAAATAATTCTCCACCATTCCAATCGCTTTGTTCACGAGCGATTTCACCGGCTCAATTGTTCCGCCAGAGCGTGACTCACTCATCCGCAGGATGTCGCGCTCAACTTCATCCAACAACTCGTCCACTTCACCGTCGAAATCATAAACGCGCCCGACCACGTCGGTGCAGGTGTGGATCATTTTCCGAAGGAGCGATTTTTCCTCCACGATGTCGAGGTAGTACGTGAGGTTCGCTGCCGAAGGCACCGAATCTTGCAACGCGTTGAGGTAAGGAATCCCACCGATCTGATCGAGCAGGCCACGATCCTTGAGCCGTTGCTGGAGGGTGATGATGTCAATCGGATCACGCTTGTCATACATGGCCGCGACTGCTTCGTAGATTGTCTGGTGACGCAGATCGTAAAACACTTCAGGCCCGGCCTTGAGCTTCTCAATGCACTGACCCAAGCAATCGTTCGGCGCGAGCAAAATACAACCGAGCACGCCCTGCTCTGCTTCATGGGAATGAGGCGGCAACCGATCTGCGCGAGACGTCTCTTGCGATGCGGACTTGCGTCGCCGGGTCTTCTTCAAATCAGGCGCAGCACCTGCGCTCTCGGAAACGGAATCAATCATGCGACGGACATCAGACTTCATTTGAGCTATCCACGCAAAGGTTTCTTCCTGACAAACTATTCCCAAAACCCTGTGAGTAATTCGCCGCAAGCTTTAATGGCATCAACATTACGAATTGCTCCCAAACCGTTGAACCAGCGTTGGCGTGGTATGCAACCCTCGAAACGTCAAATATAACTTGGCGAAAAATCGAGATCGGGATCAGCGGTTTATTACGAGTAACGTGGAGACGGGGTTGGTTTTATCAAGATTGGAGGAAGGAATCTTTCGGGCCAACGGCGTCCAAGTTGAAGTGCTAAGACATTGCATTGAAGGCCTTGAGTCGGAGAATCGCGGTGGTTTCCGCAAAATGGTCGCGCAGGGACTCGCGCAACCAACGGATGAACTTCACGCTGCGCTGGGTGGCGCGGCGCGATTGCAACACCAGCGTGTGCATCGGGGTTTCCTTCCTGACACATTTTTGTCGGAGTCGTAGAGTTTACTGTGTAAGTGGTCAGACTATGACCATTACCGAAGAAGTGTTGAACCAACTGCTGAAGGATTATCGGAAGCCAGAGCATTTACTTGGGCAGAAAGGACTGCTCATGTCTGGTGTCGCAAGTGACCGACGCGGTGTGCGCGGATGTGCAGGTCTCGCAGAACCGACCGATGGTATTTAATTCAACGAGCTTTTTATACGCGCGCGATGATCACATACGATTCTACGATGTAAACGCGCGTCTTTTCATAAATGAATGTACATAGTCGTCTTGCCTAGGAGTCGGAATTGATTAACTTTGGCTTGTGACCGCTCCGCTAAGAATCCTGTTCATCGCGACGTTCCTTGCAGGATGTCCATTGGCCATTCCAGCAGTTACTCCGTCTGAAGCAGCAAATTCAAACTGGCTCGTGCGCACATGGCAGACCGACGAGGGTTTGCCGGACAACAACATCACCGGTTTGGCGCAGAGTGCTGACGGTTATTTATGGGTGGCTACTCTCGGAGGATTGATCCGTTTCGATGGCGCGCGCTTCGAGGAGTTTTCAACAACTCATTTCCCCAAAGTGCCCAATCGCAACGTGCGAAAGATGTTTCTGGACCGGCACGCACGGCTTTGGCTGGTGTTGGATCGCGGGGCTTTGATCCGGGTGGACGCGACGGTAGCGCGGGTGTTTGACACGGAGGATGGGTTCTCAAGTTCGCGCGTGACCGCCGTGGCCGAAGACAACGAGGACGGAGTGTGGTTCGTGGCGGGAAGCGAGATGTTCCGCATCCGGGGTGACAAGGTGGAACGGTTCGGTGCCGAGGCGGGTTTGCCGCCGGGCGGTGGTACGTGGCTCGCAACAGATGGGCGCGGGCAACTGTGGTTCGCGCGCGGTTCGGAGGCGGGTGTTTTCCGTGGCGGTCGCTGGCAGATATTGTTGACGCTCGATTCCAACCCCGTGCGTATGGTGGCGGCGCGCGACGGTGGCCTGTGGATTTGCACGGCCACGCGGGTGTTGAAGTTCAACGAAGGAGGCAAGCCGCAGGAACTCGCGCGGCTGCCCGAACGGGTCACCGTGCGGGCGATGCTGGAGGACCACACCGGCGCATTGTGGATCGGGACCGGCGCGGATGGGCTGCTGCGTCTGCGGAATGACACGCTGGAACGAGTGGCTGTCTCGCACCCGGAAATTTCTGCGTTGATGGAAGATCGCGAGGGCAACCTGTGGGTCGGCACGACGGGCGGCGGATTGAACCTCCTGCATTCCCGGACCGTAAGTGTGATCACAACCAAGACGGGCCTGCCTTTTGAATCCGTTCGCTCAGTCTGTCAGGATGCGGAGGGCGGGATGTGGGCGGCGCTGCAAAATGGTTCACTGGTGCGCGGGCGCAGCAATCAATGGAGAACCCTGACGCGAGCGGAGGGCTGGCCGGGTGGCGATGCTACCTGCGTCGCGCCCGCCCGTGACGAAGGCGTCTGGATCGGCACCCACGGTCAGGGACTGCGGCGGTTGCAGGGGGACAAGCTTCGTGAATGGTCGCCGAGCGATGGTTTGGGTAGTCAGAACCTGCGCTCGTTGTTGGTGGCCACGAATGGTGATTTGTGGATTGGGACGGAAGCGCCCAGCCGTTTGCAGTTGTTCAAAGACGGCAAATTCCATGAACTGAAGATCCCCGCCGATGTGCGTTCGATTCGCGCGCTGGTCGAGGGTGTGGATTCAACCATCTGGGCCGGGACATCCGACGGCTATGTTTTTCGGGTGGACGGAACGAATGTCGTGAATGAAATGGCCGCGCAGGAGAAGGACGAGGGCCGGGCGTTTTCAGTCCGTTGTCTCCATGCCACGCCGGACGGAAGTCTTTGGATCGGGTACGCGGGTTGGGGGGTGGGCCGGTGGCGCAACGGGCGCTACTCGCGCGTCACGACGGCGCAGGGGTTGCACGATGATTACATTTCCCAGATTCAATATGACGGACAAGGCGGAATGTGGCTGACGGGGAATCGCGGCTTGTTTCAGGTGCGGTTGGAGGAGTTGGTGGATGTGGCGGAAGGCCGGAGCGGGCATCTTCGTTCGATTGCCTATGGACGTGGTGAAGGCTTGCCGAGTGTGCAGCCGGTGTTCGAGAACAGCCCGACCGCGTGGCGCGACGCCGACGGCCAGCTTTGGTTTTCCACACGCAACGGGCTTCTGACGGTGCAACCGGAAAAGATCCGGGATAATCCCGTCGCTCCCCGCGTTTTGCTGACCGAAGTAAAGGTGGACGATCAACTCGTGGCGTTGGATGACTGCAAGTTTCCGCTTCGCGCTCCGTCCGGTTCAACGCTGGTGGATCTGCGCACGGAGGGCGTGTCGTTGGAATTGCCTCCGGGTTACGACAACGTCGAATTCGCGTTCACGGCATTGAGTTTCAATTCGCCGGAGAATGTTCATTTCCGCTACCGCTTGAAAGATTTCGACAAAGAGTGGAAGCGGATCAAGGCGGGCACGCCACGAATCGCCAAATATCCGCGTCTGCCTTACGGGGCTTACGAATTCGAGGTGACCGCCTGCAATGAGGCCGGCGTGTGGAGCGAGACGGGCTTCCGCCTTCCCTTCGTGGTGCAACCTTACTTCTGGCAGACCTGGTGGTTTCGCATCGGGGTCCTCGTGGTTTTTACCGCCAGCGTGATCGGGTTGGTGCGCTATTTCTCATTCCGCCGGCTGCGGCGGGAGCTCGACCAGCTCGAACGTCAGGCTGAGTTGCAGAAGGAACGCACCCGCATCGCCCGCGATATGCATGATGAAGTGGGGTCAAAGCTTTCGCGCCTTTCCCTCTTGAGCGATATGGCAAGCAACAAACCAGAGTTGTCGCTGGAAGCGCGTGACGAGGTCGCGGAAATTTCCGAGACGGCGCGCGACACGATCCGATCGTTTGAAGAAATCGTATGGGCGGTCAATCCAAAGAACGATTCGCTGGCGAACCTGGTTCATTACCTGTGCCGGTTCGCGGAAGAGTTCTTCGAGGGCAGTGACGTGCAATGCGCCTTTGATCTGCCGGATAAAATACCGGACGTGGAAGTGCCGACCGAGCTGCGGCATCATGTTTTCCTGGCGGCCAAGGAGGCGGTCAACAATGCGTTCAAGCACGCGCACGCGCGCCAGGTTTGCGTGCGGCTCAAACTGACGGGCGGCGGATTCGAGATCATGATCGAGGACGATGGGAATGGATTCGCGGGCAAAGGAGCCGCGAGCCGCGTCGGGACGGGTAATGGTTTGGGGAACATGCGCGAGCGGATGCACGCGGTGGGCGGACGGTTTGAAATGTCATCGCAGCCGGGCAAGGGCACGCAGGTGACGCTGCATGTGCCGTGTCCGTCTTTGAAACCGATATGAAAACTTGTCCACACTTCATCCGACTCTCACAATCACCCCGGTGCGTTAGACTGTCAGGGCTAGCCCATGTCATTCGATGCGTCAACCCAGTCAACAATCGGAGCGGTGGTCGGAACACCGCCCGCCGTGCTATTTGCTGAAACCATGATCAATGTTTCCATTGTGGAAGATGACGCGAAGCTGCGCGGCACGCTGGAGCGCTATTTATCGACCCAAACTGGTTTCCATTGTTCTAGTGTGTATTCCAGTGCCGAAGCCGCTCTCGCGGGCATTCCCAAAGTAAATCCCCAGGTCGTGTTGATGGACATCAATCTGCCCGGCATCAACGGCATCGAGTGTGTCGCCCGGTTGCGCCAGAAGATGCCCGGCTTGAAAATCATTATGCTTACGGTGTTTGAGGAGGGCGAGCAGGTGTTCAATGCGCTGTCGGCGGGGGCGTTTGGTTATCTCGTCAAGAGCAGCCGTCCGGCAAAAATTCTGGAGGCCATCCGCGAAGTTCATGCTGGCGGTTCGCCCATGTCCGGCAACATTGCCCGCAAAGTCGTGCAAACCCTCCATGCCCAAGCGGCGGCGCAAGCAAAGTCGCGGGCTGAAACCGATACGCTATCTGCTCGTGAGGTGGAAGTGTTGCAGGCGCTTTCCAAAGGACACAC
>CAMCWI010000093.1 GCA_945882065.1 Akkermansia muciniphila | reverse complement strand
AAAGCTGCGGAGGAGTTGAAGAAATTTCTCGTGGCGCGCCCGGCGGGTTGAAAACCGATTGAACCACGAATGGACACAAATAAACACGAATTCCAAACGGCTTTGAAACGGATTGCACAGATGCACACGGATTCAATCCGTTCCAATCTGTGAAATCCGTGTCCAGATTCGGATTCGTGTTTATTTGTGTCCATTCGTGGTTTGTTTGGCGTTTCCTCCTGTCCTCCACTCGCGCGCTTCCGTAGCTTGATGCTATGAACGTCACTGTCCGTGGACGCACTCGCCAATATCGCACCGTCACTTTTGACGCGAAACGTAATCGCGTGTTACTCATCGAGCAACGGTTGTTGCCGCACCAGTTCAAGATCGTCGCTACAAAAACATTTCGCGAAACAGCGGCGGCTATCACCGACATGGTCGTGCGCGGTGCGGGAGCGATTGGTGCAACAGCGGCGTATGGTCTGGCGCAAGGCGCGCTGATGTTTCGCGGTGCGGATGGGAAAAAGTTTTCCCGCCATGTCGCAAACGTTTTTAAGACGCTGGCAGACGCACGCCCCACGGCGGTGGATCCGGTGAACGCCATGAATGACGTGTTGCGCGCGATGAGGCGTGGTGATTCGGTGGCAGAGAAACAATCCATTGCGCTCGCGGCGGCGGAAGAATTTGCAAACGAAGACGCCCGGCATTGTCGCGAGATCGGCGCGCACGGAATTCAACTCATCCGCAATGGCATGAGGGTGCTCACGCATTGCAACGCGGGTTGGTTGGCGTTCGTGGATGTGGGTTCGGTCACTGCGCCGATGTATGCGGCGCAGGCGGCGGGGCGGAAATTTCATGTCTTCTGCGACGAGACGAGGCCGCGTTCGCAGGGAGCGACGCTCACAGCTTGGGAACTCGCGCAGCAAGGCATCTCGCATCAGATCATCGCGGACAACGCCGCAGGTCACTTGATGCAACGAGGCGAAATTGATCTCGTCATCGTGGGCAGTGATCGCACGCTCGGTCGCACAGGCGAAGTGGCAAACAAGATCGGGACTTACACAAAGGCGGTGTTGGCGAAGCGGCACGGGATTCCGTTCTATGTGGCGATACCGCTTTCGACGATTGATTGGAATCTCAAGCGCGGGTTCGACATCCCCATCGAAGATCGGCACGAGAGCGAAGTGCTGGGAGCGTGGGGCGTGACCGAAGGGCAGAGGGCAGAGCGCGGAAGTCAGAAGAACGGGAAACGGACTTATGTGCGGGTGGCGAATCCGGGGAGCGGTGCGCGCAATCCGGGCTTTGATGTCACGCCAGCGGAGTTGATCGCCGGCATCATCACGCCTGCTGGCATTTTCAAACCGACGGAACTTTGGAAGCGGCGGCGTGAATTGGGATTTATCGTATGAAACTATTTACCAAAGAGTACACCAGCGACGGCGGCAACCACCTCATTCGTAGCCACCGACGTGGGTCGGTGCATATCCTCCAATTCGCATCCGGGTTCAAATGGCGCGGACTCACGTCCACGGCTACGAGGTTTCTCGCGGCATTCGTGTTGATCTCCATCGCACGTCCCTTGCCAGCCGCGACGATTATCGTCGGCGTATCAAGTAACTCCATCGGCTTTTCTACGAACGGCCCTGTCCGATATGAAATATTTCGCATCACGCAGTTGATGTCCAACACGCTCCCGCAACATCCCCGCGCCGCCACGAACGCCGGGTATCGCCGCATGTTTCCTAGTGAGTACATTTATACCAACGCCGTATTCCACAGTTTGAGCGAGGATTCTCTGAACTACTGCGTGTGGACAAATTTCCTCGCGCACACGAACGGTCGCGACATGGTCATCTGGTCGCAACGCTCGCATCCGAATAGTTGGCCGACGAATCCGCCCGTCGTGACATGGAACAAACACAGCCTGATCTGGGGCATGAAAGGCATGACCGCGCTGAGTCCGTGTTGGGTGGGCGAAGGCGGGCACGGACAGGTGCCGCTGACGGCGTTGACACGGCGTCATGCTTACACTCGCGGCCACGGCATGGGTGCTGATGGTTTTAACACCTACAACGCCGGGCGCAAGGCGTGGTTCGTGGCGGCGGATAATTCGCTTGTCGAGGCCATCATCAAACGTCAGGTCACTCGCGCCACCGCATCCACGAACGGCGAGCATCGCGATTATACAATCTTGATGTTTGACCGCGATCTGCCGTCGAGCATTGAGCCGATGGCGGTGGCAGATTCCAAAGAGTTGCAACGGCACTATCCGTTCCCGACGCTGGGTAATGTGCCGCATTCAGTATTTCAAACGGAACAAGGTGGTCGCGTGAGTTCAGGCGTTCCACCGCTGACGGTCAACACTTGGAAAGGTGGCGATTCAGGATCGCCTAACATGCTGCCGTTGCCGGGAGAACTCATCTTCTTCAGTGGTCGCTCCACGAGCGGGCCAACGCTGGAGATGCAGCGGGACATTGATGAGCTGTGTCGTCAGGAAAAAGTGGATGCTGTCAGATACCAACTGCGCTGGACTGATCTCTCGAAGTTTCCGGCGTATTAAAAACTTCTTTTCCAAGTTGCCGGGCGAATCACGATAAAAAAACCGCGCCAGCTTTTCAGCGGGCGCGGTTTGATGGGAAAGTTTCTTCCTTATTTCTTCGCGTCGGTTGACGCTTCTGGCTTCGCAGCTTTGTCTGGCTTGGGGAGTAACTCGTCCAGCTTCTTCATCTTCTCATCGAGGATTTCGACGCCAGCTTCCTTCTGGAGCTTTTCCATGAAATCCGTTTCACGGAGTTGCTTTTGAAGCTCCTGAGATTTGAGGCTTTCCTTGAGGTCTTCCGAGATTTCGCTGAGGGCGATCATCTTGGCGGGTATTTTCTCGCTGAGTTTGATGATGTGATAGCCGATTTGTGTTGTGACGACATCGCTGACCTGGTTTGTAGTGAGACTAAACACAGCCGCCTCAAACTCAGGGGGGATTCCCTGGGCGCCACGAGGCAGAGTGAGTTCGCCGCCTTTTTCCTTTGTCCCCTGGTCTTCGGAGAATTCCTTGGCGAGCTTGGCGAAGTCTTCGCCTGCCCCGGCGCGTTTGCGGACATCGTCGGCCACCTTGCGTTTGGCTTTCTTTTGTTCCTCGGTGAACTCAACGCCAGTTTCCATGTCGCGCGTGCCGATCAGGACGTGGCTGGCGCGAACGGATTCCGGCTGTTCAAACTTGGCGGGGTTCGCGTCGTAAAACTTCTTCGCGTCAGCGTCGGTGATGTTGACCTTCAATTCACGTTCCAACACGGCGCCGACGGTGATCTGATCCACGCGTTGTTTGTCCCACTCGGCACGGGTGAGGTTTTGGATTTTCAATTGGCTGCCAAGTTTTTCTGCAAACTCTTCGTCGGTGAATTTGTTGTCCTTCTTCAGGCGTGCGAGTGCTTTCTGAAATTGTTCCGCGCCTTTGGTTTTGTCGGCGTCATTCGCTTTCTTGAGAAGCAACTGGAAACCGATGAGATCATTGAGCTTCTCGCGTTCGATCAGAATCATCTGGTCGGCGGGAATCTGCTGGCGACGCGCACTCGCCATGGCTTGAACACTCACCATCTCGGCGTCCAACTGGCTGCGCTTGATCTCAATGCCTTTGCCCGTGGCAATGACAGGATCACCGAGCAACGCGGCAATCTTGCTCGCGCCTGTGGAGTTGGTTGAGCCTGCGGTGGCGGCGGGGCTTGGCGATGCCGCGACAAGTGAAGTCGCGAGTGCAACAAAGAGAACTTTCTGGATACGATTAATCATGTTTGGTTTTGGCTGAACTATAATTTCACAACTTTGACGTTGCGGATGCAATCGTCTTTTTCCAATTCTGCGATCACTGCTGCGGGCGGTTCACTGTCGAGATTCAATACCGTGAATGCATCACCACCTGCTGTATCACGGCTCAAGCTCATGCTCGCGATGTTCACATTATGTTTGGCTAACAGCGTGCCGAGGTGTCCGACAATGCCAGGGCGATCTTTGTTCGATAAAAGTAGCATGATGCCACTGATCGGGATTTCCACTGGCAAGCTGTAAAGACGGACGATGCGCGGATTGTTCGGCGAACCGAAGAATGTTCCCCCGGCAGAAATGACCTTCTCATTGCCGTTGAACGCCTGCACATGCAGCCATTCGTTGAAAGTCACGGGTTCGCTGGAACGCTTTTCCTCAACCGTGAGGCCGAGCGTGGAGGCGATGCTGCGGACGTTGATGTTGTTCAAGTCCTTCACCGAGGCGCGGGACAAGAAGCCTTGCACCACGGCGCGAGTGACGGGATCAATGTTCGGCAACTCCTGCGCTTTGCCGCCGTAGGTGACATGCAAGCGGTCCACTTGAGCAGGCGCGAGTTGCGCGAGCAACTTACCGAGTTTTTCGCCGAGCAGGAGATACGGTTTAACTTTCTCGTATGTCTCCGCGTCGAGGTAAGGCATGTTGACCGCGTTGCGGACTTCACCGGTGAGAAGATAACCCGTGATGACTTCGGCGACTTCAATGCCGCACTTCTCCTGCGCCTCTTCGGAACTCGCGCCGAGATGCGGCGTGAGGATGAGATTGGGATGCTTGCGGAACGGATGATCCGCCGCGAGCGGTTCGACGATGAACACGTCCAGACCCGCCGCCGCGACCTTGCCGGAATCCAACGCCGCGATGAGGTCGTTCTCAACGATGATTTCCCCGCGCGCACAGTTCACGATGCGCACGCCGGGCTTCATCTTGGAGAAGGCAGCGGTGTTCAACATGCCTTTGGTCTGCTCCGTCACGGGCATGTGAACGGTGATGAAATCCGCCTCGCGATAAACCATGTCGAGCTCGGTGGCGAGTTCGATGCCGAGGCCTTTGGCGCGGGCTTCAGTGAGGAACGGATCGTAGCCGACCACACGCATGCCGAAGGCGATGGCGCGTTTGGCGACTTCCGTCCCGATGCGGCCCATGCCGAGCACGCCGAGGGTTTTGCCGGAAAGTTCGACGCCTTGAAATTGTTTCCGATCCCACTTACCCGCCACCATCGTGCCGTGCGCCTGCGGCACTTTGCGCGCGAGGCTGAGGAGCATGGTGAAGGTAAGTTCCGCCGTGGTGATGGTGTTGCCAGCAGGCGTGTTCATCACCACAACGCCGCGTTGCGTGGCCGCTTCTACATCTACATTGTCCACGCCGACTCCCGCACGACCGACCACGCGGAGCTTCGGTGCGGCTTCGAGAACTTTCTTGGAAACCTTGGTTTCAGAGCGGACTACCATCGCGACTGCATCGGCGACGATGGGGAGCAATTCGGCCTCAGTGAGACGTTTAGGGAGAACCACGACCTCGAATTCGGGGCGTTGTTGCAACAGTGCGATGCCTTTCGGCGAAATGGGATCACAAACCAAAATCTTCATAAAACAAGACGCCAAGTCTAGATGTGGGGTTAGGCAAGGTCAAACTTTCCTCGCTTCCAATGCGGGCGCGCTTCAGGATTAAAATCGTCCCCGGCGAATAAAGTTTGAAACGAATCGCGGTGGAGTTACACATCTGGCGAACCGCCTTCAAAACGGGAAAGAAATAAGTGAACTACTCAACCAACTTGAATTTAGACCGCTGTGAATACTCAGGATTGCCCCCTTTATGTCACTGCCTTTTCAGACCCTTCCGGTAAAGCGAATCCACCATCCTGTTTGCAGTCTGGCGAGCGACCAATTCAGGAGGAAGGATTTCTTTTCCCTTAGCCATCACCTGTCCCCAAGATGCTGAAGTCAGAACCTCGCCATTTCTCACAGCCACCGCCGTTACTCCCGAAACGTATTTGCCAAAAACACTGGCGGCGCCAGGGCCAGCATCTTTCGAAGAACCCGCAACCCCGTGAGTAATTGTGCCTTCGATGACCACGTCCGCATCACCGTCGCGTGTCACTTTGACAAAACGATTGCGCCCAAGGATTTCAATGAACACGTTGCGCACGGCTTGCGCTGCTATTGCATCATCACACTGAAAAGCTCCAATTTTCACGGTGCTTATCGGCAGCGGTTGCTGCTCTGGCGGAATGGGAGCTTTAGGGGTGCGGCAACCGATGCCGACCATTACCAGACCTAGAATTAGTAAGGATGCGAAACACCGCGTGAGAGTGGAGCAGTTGTTCATTCGCCCTAGATTTATGCTGGCGCGGGCAGACAGCAAGCCAGAAAGTGGTCACTCCGGAGTTACTACACAATTACGAGCCCACTGTATTTCTACCTGCATCGTTTTCCTCGCTTCCAATGTGGATGAGTGGTTAGAGTTTTTGGCACATGAGCGAAGCTGACCCTCTCCAGCAAGTCCGGCGCACTTACGTCCGTCATCAAGGGCAAACGCTGTCTTACTTTTCCGGCTGTGACTATTTCCGGCTCGCGAGTCATCCCCGGATTGTTCGAGCGGTGAAGGATGGGTTGTCGCGCTACGGTCTGAACGTGGCAGCCTCGCGCATCACCACGGGGAATCACGAGCTTTACGGGCGGTTGGAGAAGCAGCTTGGTAAATTCTTCCGGGCGGAGGCGGCGTTGCTGACGAGTACGGGTTATGTGACCAATTTGGTCGTGGCTCAGGCGTTGGCCGGGCAATTCTCCCATGCGCTAATGGATGAGCGTGCTCATGCGGCTTTGAAGGATGCGGCGCAGTTCTTGAATTGTCCTGTGCTGTCATTCAAGCATCGGGATGTGGCGAGTTTTGAGGTTGCTCTGAAGCGTTGTGGCAATGGAGCGCGGCCTCTCGTCTTGACGGATGGGATGTTTTCACATGATGGATCGGTTTCGCCGTTGCGTGAGTATCTGAAGTTGTTGCCTCGTGATGGCTTGCTGTTCGTGGATGACGCGCATGGGGCAGGGGTGCTTGGCAAAACTGGCGGTGGCGCGGTGGAGTTGCAGGGTGTGAGTCGTGAGTGCGTGGTGCAATGTGTGACTCTGAGCAAGGCGTTCGGGGTTTATGGCGGCGCGATTCTTTGTTCGAGAAAGTTGAGGGCGAGACTGGTGTCGAGTCCGGCTTTTGTCGGAAGCACGCCGTTGCCGTTGCCATTGGCGAATGCTGCGTTGGAGGCACTGGTTGTGTTGGGTGATAGCAAATCGTTTCGCGCGCGATTGAATGCGAATGCGACTTTTGTGAAAACCGTGCTGCGCGAAGCAGGTTTAAGTTTGCCGGACAATCCCGGCCCGATCATTCCGCTGCGCTTCCGCAAGGCGAGTGAGATAGCCAAACTCAAACGCGCTTTGATCGCAGCGAACATTCTCCCGCCACTGATCAACTATCCCGGCGCGCCTGCGGGTGGTTACTATCGGTTTGTGATTTCAAGCGAGCACTCGAAGGCGCAGTTGCAACAGTTGATCCGGGCACTGACGCCTTCCGCTCGCCTCGCGAATCGTTGATCAGATCGCCGCCAGAACTTCTGCGGCGTGTTCCGTGGGTTTGACCTTGAGCCAGATTTTCTTGATGCGTCCATCGGGCGCGATGAGAAACGTGACGCGATGGATACCCATGTATTTTTTGCCAAGGAAAGATTTTTGTCCCCAGACGCCGTAAGCTTCGACGATCTTTTTGTCTTCGTCTGCGAGCAGAGTGAACGGGAGTTTGTATTTCTCCACGAACTTGTCATGCGATTTCACCGGGTCAATGCTTACGCCTAGAACGACTGCGCCTTTCGCTTTGAACGCAGCAAATTCATCGCGAAACGCGCAGGCTTCCTTGGTGCAACCCGGTGTGTCGTCTCTCGGATAAAAATACAGGATCACATGCTGACCGAGAAAATCCGCAAGCGAAATTCTGCCGCCGCCATTGGTGTTCACCGTAAAAGCAGGAGCGACGTCGCCTTCAGCCAGGCCGAGTGTTGGTTCGTTTGCCATGATTCTGTTTAGGTGGGGTGGATCTTCGAGTAAATGTAAAATTCTTGACCAACTTATGAAGGCGTGCCTCGCGGTCACTCCCTCGCAGTCTGTACGGGCAGCGCCGTTAGCGGACAGTTCTTGTTCGTCTCGTTGAAGTAATTTGCTGACCACTCGTTCTGGAATAGCACGACGGGATTCTTGCCGATGTCGTAGGCGAGGCGTGCGCCGGTGGGGAGCGAGAGCGCGTCGAGTTCGTCTTCTTTGATGTCTTGCGGCAGCCAGCGGACGACGTTCCACGGCGCGGATTCGAGTCGTGACTCGGCGCCGTATTCGCTTTCGAGGCGGAATTGCACGACTTCAAATTGCAGCGGACCTACGGCGGCGAGCAGCGGCGTTTTCACGGACGAGTTGCGGAGGTAAAGCGCTTGGATGACTCCTTCCTGCAAGAGTTGATCCAAACCTTGGCGGAATTGTTTGAACTTCCCCGTGTTCGGATTGTGCAGGTAGCTGAAGGCTTCGGGCGTGAAGCGTGGGATTTCTTTGTAGAGAATCTTGGGATCAGTGGTGAGCGTATCGCCGATGCCGAAGCTGTCGTGGCCGACGAGTCCGATGACGTCGCCGGGATAGGCTTCGTCCACCGTCTCGCGTTCGTTGCCGAACAGTTTGTGCGAGCTGGAGAGGCGCACTTTCTTCTCCGAGCGCGAATGATGCACAGTCATGTCGCGATCAAACTTGCCGGAACAGACGCGGATGAACGCGATGCGGTCGCGATGCTTCGGATCCATGTTCGCCTGAATCTTGAAGATGAATCCGGAGAACGCTGGGTTCTCAGGCGCGATCTCGATGCCGCCCATGACGCGGGACTTGGGCGCGGGCGCGTGTTTCAAGAAGCCGTCGAGCAAGAGTTGCACGCCGAAGTTGTTCACGCCGCTGCCGAAGAACACGGGCGTGGTCTTGCCCGCGAGCACAGAGGCTTCGTCGAACGATTCACCGGCGAGTTCGAGCATTTCCAATTCTTCGAGCGTCTTGCTGAAATCCGCTTCGCTCAAATTGCCGCGTACCGCAGGATCGTGCAATCCGCCGACGGTGACAGGCGCGCGATATTTGCCTCCCACGACGCGCTCAAACGTGTGCATCGTTTTCGTCTGACGATCGTAGATGCCTTGAAACTCCGGGCCGTTGCCGATAGGCCAATTCACGGGAAACGCGCCGATGCCCAGCACGCGTTCGAGCTCGTCAATCAGCTCCAATGGATTTTTCATAGGGCGATCGCACTTGTTCATGAACGTGAAGATCGGCACACCACGCTGGCGGCAAACCTCGAACAGCTTGCGCGTCTGTGGTTCGATGCCCTTGGCTGAATCAATCACCATCACCACCGCATCCACGGCGGTGAGCACGCGATAGGTGTCCTCGGAGAAATCTTTGTGACCGGGCGTGTCGAGCAAGTTGAGGCGGAAACCAGCGTAGTCGAATTGCAGGACGGTGGAACTGATGGAGATGCCGCGCTTCTTTTCCAGTTCCATCCAGTCGGACGTGGTTGCGCGCTGATTTTTGCGCGCGGTCACGGAGCCAGCGAGTTGCACCGCGCCGCCGTACAGCAGCAGCTTTTCCGTCAACGTGGTTTTACCCGCGTCCGGATGCGAGATGATGGCGAACGTGCGCCGCCGCTGGATTTCTTGATCTATGCTCACAGAGGCGCGGAGGTTATCAGAGAAATCAGGACGGACAAGGCGGGAGAATTGTCGGAGGAAATGATTTTCCATCCGACGCTGGCTGAATATGCTCATCTCGCATCAAATCCAGAACAAGCTCATGAAACATCATCAAAGACTTCTCCAAACCGTTTCTTCTTTGCTGGCAGTCTTGTTGTTCACCAACGGTTGCATGATGACAAGTGAGCTGTGGAAGGATCGGTCGTTTCATCCGCAATCCAGGCCGGAGATGAAATTGTCTGCGTCGTCGGAGAGGCCGTTGTTGCTGGTGGAATACACCGAGCAATTCGAGAAAACAAAACACCTGCGTCGCCGTGCGTTCTGGCTCGATCTCGAAGACCGCTATGATGCTTACAGCAAGCCAGTGTTCGTTGATCCGGGGAACTTCATCGGGTTGGCTTCAGTGCCTGTGCTGGATGTGACGCGTGGTACGAATTCAATCTCCACCAACGGCTATGTGGCCGTGGAGACCCCGAAGCAACCAGGCTTCGATCTGTGGCTCAATGGAAAATCAGTGGGGCGATTCGCGCTTCCAAACTATGTGGGCGATGCGCCGTTGAACGCGGATACCGTGGCCAAGACTCCGTTGACGCTGCTGGCAGACGGCGCGGTGGTGATCGTGGTGGTGGGTGTCGTTGCGCTGGTCGTGGCGGGTTATCTGGCTTCGGAAGCGAATAACTAAAATCGAAACCACGAATGAATACCAATGAACACGAACCTGGAATTTTTTGACACGGATTTCACAGATTAACACAGATTGATCCGTGCCAGTCCGTGAAATCCGTGTCGCTTGGTATTTGGATAACTCTGCGTTTCAAATCACCTTTACCAAATCCGCTTTTGCTGCGCGGATTTTTTTTGCGGTGGCGTATTTGTCCGTGGCGGCGCGATAGCCCAAGGCGCAGCAGACTACGGATCCGAATCCCTGATCCGGTAGGCCGAGGAGCTTGTCATATTCAGCAGGAACAAAACCTTCGATGGGACACGCGTCCACTCCGAGCACCGCCGCTGACGTGAGCAGATTGCCGAGAGCGATGTAGGCTTGCAGCGCGGCCCAGTGCGGGACTTTGGGTTTGAACGAATCAGCGAGCAACATGCCGGTCATCATGCCGCGATAACCTTTGAGCGCTTCAACCGGCGTGCCGCGTGTATCTGCTGTGAGTTGGAGGAAATCATCGATTTCTTTTTCGCTCATCGTGGTCCGCCCCGCGAATACTATGAAGTGCGACGCGTCCACGACTTGGCGTTGCCCCCAAGTGTGCGGCAATAGTTTTTCACGCATCGCTTTGTCGTTGATGATCAGGAAACGATACGGCTGCAAGCCGAAGGAGGACGCGGAGAGAATGAGTGATTCTTCCAGCGCGGTGAATGTATCGGCGGGAATCTTCTTGGCGGCGTCAAACTGCTTGGTGGCGTAACGCCAGTTGAGAGCTTCGAGGAGTTGGGTGTTCGAGATGGGATTCATGTTCGTAAAAAATGCCGTAGCCAGATGGACTCCGACGGCGGCTTGAGGGTTTGTTAAACTATTTCTTCGGGGCAGCACCGGCGATGCTCAGGGAGAGTTCGATCTCTTCGGAAACCTTATCCGTGGGCGCGCCGGGATTCACGCCGTAATCGCTGCGCTTGATCGTGAACGTCGAACGGATGACCAACAGATCGCCTTCCATCTTGGGAATGCGCTGGCTTAGTTTGCCTTTCAAGTGGGTGATCGTGACGGGCGCAGTGATGGTTTTTGAAACGCCCTTGAGCATGAATGTTCCGACTGCGGTGGCCTTGGTGACATCGCCAGAGGTTTTTGCGTCCTTGAGTTCGGACACGGCGAAAGAAATTTCCGCGTTCTTCGCCACGTCGAGCCATTTTTCGCCGTGCATGTGTTCTTGCATCATGCTGTTTCCAACGGTGAGCGATTTGGCGGCGACAACGATCTTGCCCTTGGTGGCTGCGGGTTTTTCGGCGTCGAACTCCACTGTGCCGCTGACGCCGTTGGCGCTGCCGTTGATGGCTTCAAGCGGTGCATCCAATTTGAAGATGATGTTGTTCACGCCTTTCGCATCTTTGAAGTCGAAGGTTTGAGGCGCGGCGGACACGGAGAGCGTGATGCCGCCCGCGATGATGAGGGTAACGAGTGTTTGTTTCATGCTTGGTTCTGTTTGATTGTTATTGGTTCTTTGTTTGTACGAATAAATCGGGATGCGACGGCCAATGCTGCTGCGGAGAATAATCCCACGCCGAGAAAATCCAATCCTGGAACGAACTTCTCCTGCCATATCGGCACTCTGATCTCGGTGATTTCGTCCACGGTCCACGATTGAACTTTTGTCTTCGTCCAGCCGGTGTTCGCACCTTTCGCCGCCCAGATGATGACGACAACGAGTGGAATGACCCCAGCTAGTAATTGCAAAGCGCGCTTCATTTCAAGCATTGCCTGACGTCCAGCGCTTCGTGCACTCCGTCACGCGCTTCCCGAAAACTTCGCCGGTGAGTTTGTCGGCTGCGTTCGGGGCGACATCGGGCGATTCCTGCCCGGCTTGCGCCATCACACCGCTGTAACTGCTCAGGCGGTTAATGCCCTTGTCATTCATCGGCGTTTCAGATTGGCCGATCCAGATCATGCCCTGTTGCATGGCGAGCGTGAAGAAGTAGTGCAGAGTGTTCAACTTGTCTCCGCTCGGTCCGCTCGACACGGTGAAGCCAGCCGCGACTTTGTTCTTCCACTTGCCAATATACCAACGCTCGCCCGTGGCGTCAGCGAAACATTTGAACTGCCCACTCGGCCCGCCCATGTAGGTCGGGCTGCCGAAGATGATCGCGTCGCTCGCATCGAGTTGCTCCAGCACGGCGGCATTCTTGTAGCGGCCTTCGACGATATCTTTGCCGTTGATGGCGATGGTTTGAACTTTCACATCAGCCACGGAACCTGCGCCCTTCGCGACGGCTTCCGCCATCTTGGTCGTGTGTCCTGTGCCGGAATGATAAATGATGGATACAGTGATCATGTTTTTGTTTTGTTGAGTTGTAGATTAGTTCAGGTCAAACAGCAGAACTTGAGAGTTCTTGGTCGCGGTGAACTTCAGGTCGCCTTCATCACTGACCGCAGCTGCGTCGCCGGCGTTCAATTTCTTGCCGTTCAACGTCACTTCGCCCTCGGCCACATGCACCCAAGCATGACGTCCGGGTTGAAGCGCATGTTCAACGGTATCTTTGGGGTTCAACTTGGCGAGAAGCAAATCTGCTTCCTGATTGATGGCGATGGATTTGTCGCGACCCGTCTTGCTCGCGACGAGATGCCACACGCCGGTCTTCGCCTTCACGAGAGATTTTTCCTCGTAACGCGGCCTGGCAGCCATGCGATCAGGCTTGATCCAGATTTGCAGGAGGTGAACCGCTTCCTTTTCGGAAGGATTGAACTCGCTGTGCTGCACGCCAGAGCCAGCAGCCATGTATTGAACCTCGCCGGTGCTGATGACGCGACCGTTGCCCATAGAATCCTTGTGCTCAAGCGAGCCGCTCAAGATATAGGTGATGATCTCCATGTCGCGATGCGGATGCGTGCCGAAGCCGCCACCGGGGGCGACGGTATCGTCGTTGATGACGCGCAGGGAGCGGAAGCCCATGTGCGCGGGATCGTAATAATCGGCAAATGAGAAAGAGTGGCGTGCGTTCAACCAACCATGATCGGCGTGGCCTCGTTCTTCGGATTTTCGGATGGTCATCATAATGTTTCGCTTTTGTTTTGGTGAAGCCAGCTCGGTTTCACAGGTAAATGATTATCCCGACGGCTGTGCTGCGACTAATACTTTGTTTCTCGCCCAGCGATGCTTTTAAGGTATCGTTGCCGCGTGGAACTGCGTCACCTTCGATACTTCGCGACAGTGGGCGAGCTTTTGAATTTCACCAAAGCCGCGCAGAAACTTCGCGTGGCACAACCCGCACTTAGCCGACAGATCCGCGATCTCGAAGAAGAACTCGGCGTGCAACTTCTAGAGCGTGGCGCGAGAGCAGCAAAACTCACCGAGGCAGGCGCGGTGTTCCTAGTCGAGGCGCGCGCTGTATTGGAGCGCGCAGACGAAGC
>CAMCWI010000092.1 GCA_945882065.1 Akkermansia muciniphila | reverse complement strand
ATCTCGGCAAACGTGCCGTACTTGGCCTTGTCGAGGTTGATCTGGAGTGCCTTCTGATCTGTGTTCAGTTTTTCTTCGTTCATTGGAGCAATAATTTAATTACGGCTGGCAGGCCGCGAATGACACACGACACCGGTGGTGTATCGGATGAATCAGCGCAGAACCTGAGCCTGATGTTTTGTTCGTGTTCCGTGTTGCGTCAAGTAGGGGCAGCGAGTGTTACTTGACGCCCCACGCCCCAACTCACGCCTCCCGCAGCTTCATCAACAAATCCTTGCTCTCCACAGCATCGCCGATCTGCACGCCGATCTGATCCACCACGCCGTCCACTGGCGCGTAGATCGTCGTCTGCATCTTCATCGCTTCGAGCGTCACGAGCTTGTCGCCTTTCGCGACTTTTGCCCCGACGCTCACGGACAACGCTGTGACCAAGCCTGGGATTGGTGCGCCCACTTCGGCGGGCTTTGCCGGATCCGCTTTCACGCGCGCTTTGACCGTAGGTTTCACCGACTTGTCCACGATGGACAATTGCCGCGCCACGCCATTCAACTCGAACGTCACCGCGCGTTTTCCTTCCGCGTCCACCGCGCCGATGTTCACGAGCCGGATGAAGAGCGTCTTGCCCGACTCGATCTCAACAGAAACCTCCTGCCCGATTTTCATCCCGTAGAAAAACGCCGGTGTCGGTAACACGGACAGATCACCATGCACATTCACCTTCTTCGCAAACTCCGCGAACACCTCGGGATACATGATGTGGCTGAACACGTCGTCGCTGTTCGCGTCGCGCTTGAGCTTCGTGGAAAGTTCTTCCTCGATCTTTTTGAAATTCAGCGGCTTCAATCCCGCACCCGGACGACCCCGGATCGGTTTGCGTTTGCCGAGCACAACATGCTGAACCTTTTTCGGCCAGCCGCCCATCGGTTGGCCGAGTCCACCGCTCAACATATCAATCACCGACTCCGGGAACGGCACGCTGCCCGGTTCGAGATTTAACACATCGGCGGGCTTGATGCCACGCGTGATGAGGAACATTGTCATGTCGCCAACAACCTTGCTGCTCGGCGTGACTTTCACGATGTCGCCGAACAGTTCGTTCACTTCCGCGTACGTGCGCGCAATCTCAGGCCAGCGATGCGCCAAGCCCATCGCCGCCGCCTGCTCTTTCAGATTCGTGAACTGTCCGCCGGGCATCTCGTGCAGATAAACTTCCGCGCTGCCCGCTTTCGGCGATGTATCAAACGGCGCGTAGTACGCGCGCACCTGTTCCCAGTAATCAGAGAGCTGATTGAGTGCATCGAGATCGAGACCCGTATCGCGCTTGGTGAATTGCAATGCCGCGACGACAGAGTTCAAGTTCGGCTGACTCGTCGAGCCGGACATCGAAGCGTTCGCGAGGTCAACAATGTCCACGCCCGCTTCCGCCGCCGCCAAAACGGATGCAGCAGAAATCCCGCTCGTGTCGTGCGTGTGGAAATGGATGGGGATTCCCACCTCGTCCTTGAGCGCCTTGACCAGCAGATGCGCCGCCGCCGGACGACACAACCCCGCCATGTCTTTGATCGCGAGAACGTGCGCGCCCATGCGTTCCAGTTCCTTCGCGAGCTTCACGTAATACTTGAGCGAGTATTTGCTGCGCGACTTGTCGAGAATGTTGCCTGTGTAACAGAGCGCGGCTTCGCAGACGCCATGTGTTTCGTTCACGGCTTCCATCGCCACTTTGAGGTTCGGAAGATAATTCAACGAATCGAACACGCGAAAAATATCCATGCCCGCCTCGGCAGAATGTTTCACGAACCCAGCGACGGCGTTGTCGGAATAGTTCGAGTAGCCCACCGCGTTCGAGCCGCGGAACAACATCTGGAAACAGATGTTTGGGATGCGTTCGCGCAATGTGCGCAGCCGCAACCACGGGTCTTCATGCAAGAAACGCAGTGCCGTGTCGAACGTCGCGCCGCCCCACATCTCCATGCTGTAAAGATTCGGCGTGCGCCGCGCCACCGCATCCGCCACGGCGAGCATGTCATAAGTGCGGAGGCGCGTGGCGAAGAGCGATTGATGGGCGTCGCGGAACGTCGTGTCCGTGACGAGCAACTGCTTTTGTTTGAGCGTCCACTCGGCGAATTTCTTCGCGCCAAGTTCGAGCAGCAATTGTCGCGTGCCCTTCGGCGGCGTTTGCTTGTGGTCGTAAGCCGGAACGCGCGCGGCGGTCAAAGCTTCCTTCGGCACGTACCCCTTCGCGTGGGGGTTGCCGTTGACGGTAATGTCGCCGATGAACGATAGCAGTTTCGTGGCGCGATCCCGGCGCGGCTTGAACTTGAACAACTCCGGCGTCGTATCAATCAACGTCGTCGAAGCCTGCCCGCTCTTGAACGTGTCGTTGTGGATGACGTTTTCGAGGAACGGGATGTTCGTCTTCACGCCCCGGATACGGAACTCGCGTAGCGCGCGATCCATACGTTGCAACGCCGCCGCAAACGTCGGCCCGCTCACAGTGAGCTTCACCAAGAGCGAATCGTAAAATGGCGTGATGACCGAACCTGCGTAACCCATGCCGCCGTCGAGCCGCACACCAAATCCACCCGCCGAGCGATACGTCAGAATGCGACCGTAGTCGGGTTGAAATTTATTCTCCGGGTCTTCCGTCGTAATGCGGCATTGCACCGCGTAACCATTGCGGCGAATTTCGTTCTGAGCCGGGATGCCGACATCCTCGCCGTGCATCCGCTTGCCGTCAGCGATCAAAATCTGCGAGCGCACCAAGTCCACGCCCGTGATGACTTCTGTGACCGTGTGCTCCACCTGGATGCGTGGGTTCATCTCGATGAAGAACCATTCCTTCGAGTCCTGATCGTAAAGAAACTCCACCGTGCCCGCGTTGTCGTAGCCGATCTGCTTGCACAACTTCACCGCCGCCTCGCACAGTTCCGCGCGGACTTTCGCATCAAGATCAACACTCGGCGCGATCTCAATGACTTTCTGGTGCCGACGTTGCACGGAACAATCGCGCTCATGCAAGTGAACCACGTTGCCGTGCTTATCGCCGAGGATTTGCACCTCGATGTGTTTCGCGCGCGGAATGTAGCGTTCGAGGAACACTGCGGGATTGCCAAACGCGCGACCCGCTTCGCCCTGCGCTTCATCCAGCAAATCCGCGAGATCACCGGGCTTGGTCACGACGCGCATCCCGCGTCCGCCGCCACCGAACGCGGCTTTGATGATGAGCGGGAAACCGATTTCCTTCGCAACCTTGAGAGCTTGGCCGCGATCTTCAATGGCGTCTTCCGTTCCCGGCAACACCGGCACGCCGACTTTTTGCGCGAGAGCGCGGGCGGTGGTTTTGTCACCCATCATGCGCAGCAATTCCACGCGCGGCCCGACGAATGTAATGCCCGCTTCCGCGCAAGCTTTCGCGAACTCCGCGTTCTCCGAAAGAAATCCGTAACCGGGATGGATGAACTCCACGCCCTTCTCCTTCGCGAGCGCGATGATGCTGGGGATGTCGAGATACGCGCCGACCGGCCCCTTGCCTTCGCCGACCACGTAAGCTTCATCCGCCTTGAAACGATGGATCGCGAGCCGGTCCTCCTGCGCGTAAATCGCGACGGTGCGGAAGCCGAGTTCAGTCGCCGCGCGAAAAACGCGGATGGCGATCTCGCTGCGATTGGCAACGAGCAATTTGCGTTGGCGTGACGGTGCGTGTGATGTGGCGGAACTCATAGATTAAACCTAGCAAATGAAACCTGATTCAAGCATGACAGGCAATCTTGGAATGGGGGGTGAAATTGTTCCCACCAAACACTCTCGCGTACACCCGTCGGAACTGGTAATCATCCAGCAATGCACGGGGACAGCCGTGCGCGAACCGATCCATGCGTATCCTCATCATTGACGACCAAGAAAGCATCCGCACCACGCTCACCGTAATGTTGCAGGGGTTGGAGCATGATGTCGCACAAGCCGCCAGCGCGCCCGCTGCGCTCAAGGAAGTCGAGAAAGCCCAATTCGATCTCGCGTTCCTAGACTTAAAACTTGATGGCACGAACGGTCTCGACCTCCTGCCTGAACTTCTGCGGAACAACGCGCAGCTCGACATCGTGGTGTTCACCGCGTTCGCCTCGATTGAAAATGCGGTGACTGCGATGCGCGCGGGCGCGGCGGATTATTTGCCCAAGCCGTTCACGCCGGAACAGGTGCGCCAGGTGTTGCGGAACGTCACCAAACGGCGACAACTCGAAGGGCGCGTGGCGACTCTGGAAGCGCGTTTGTCCAGCGATGCGCCGCCCGCGAGTGTTGAAACCATTGAGCCTGCGATGGAGCGCGCCTTTAATCTCGCGTTCAAAGCGGCAGCGTCTCCCGCCACGGTGATGTTGTTGGGTGAGAGCGGCACGGGCAAAAGCGTTCTCGCTCGCGCCATTCACGAGCGCAGTCCGCAGCGCGACAAGGCGTTCGTCACCATCAGTTGCCCGAGTCTCTCTGGTGAATTGTTGGAGAGCGAATTGTTCGGTCGCGTGAAAGGCGCGTTCACCGGTGCAGTTAGCGATACGTGGGGGAAAGTTGCCGTGGCGGATGGCGGCACATTGTTCCTAGATGAGATCGGTGAACTGCCGCTCGCCATCCAACCCAAGCTGCTGCGACTACTTCAGGAAAAAGAATATGAACGCGTGGGTGAATCCAAGACGCGGCGCGCCAACGTCCGCGTCATCGCCGCCACCAATCGCAATCTTGAAGTCGCCGTGCGCGAGAAATTGTTCCGCGAAGATTTGTTCTATCGCCTCAATGTCGTGCCCATCCGCGTGCCGCCGTTGCGCGAACGTCCACACGATCTCAAGCAGATGGCGGCGGGCTACGTGGCGTTTTTTGGCAACCAATGCGGCAAGCGCTTGAAGGGCTTTTCTGTTGCCGCACAGGAGGCGATGCAGCGTTACTCGTGGCCGGGGAACCTGCGCGAGTTGCGGAACGTGGTGGAGCACGCAGTCATCTTTGCGTCGGGGAATGAGATCGCGCTCGGCGACCTGCCGGAGCAGTTCAGCGGCGACGCAGCATTGAGCAGCGACTCCCGCATCGGTATGAAAATTCCGCTGGAACAGATCGAGAACGAACACATCCGCCGAGTGCTGGCCCAAACGACGACGATGGAGGAAGCCTCGCAGATTCTTGGTATCTCACGCGGCACGCTCTACGAGCGGAAAAGAAAAATGGGGTTGTAAGTGTTTGTCTTTTTCACCCAATACAAATTACGCGCTCGGATTTTTCTGAGCCTAATCCTGTTTATCGTGATCATCGTGGCGGTGGGCGCGTATACGTTAATGCTGTCCACGAAACTGCCGACGACCGTTGGCGACACGGTGACTTGGAATTATCGAGCAGACTCGGCGGCGCAGGAGATGATCGTTGCGATCTCCCGGATGGACTCGGCATTGTCGCCCTCACGAACCGCCGAAAAAGATACCGGGCGGCTCATATTCGACACGAACGCGCGCCTCTTTGAGGAGAATCTTGAATCGTTGGTCACCAACGTCGCGATGATCGGGCACTCTAATGTGCTTCTCCAGTTGCGCACGAACTTCAGCGCGTTCCGGTTTATCGCCGGCGAAATGCTGGCGCCCGAATCTCCCCGCGCCGAGCAACGCACGGTTTACGAAAACCAGATCGGGCCTCTCAAAAACGGCATTGATCTGCTGTTGGGCAAATTGCGCGAAGTGGTGCGTGAAAATATTTTCGCCACAGGCAAGACGATCCAACGCTTGAATCGGAACGTCACCAGCATGTTGATCCTCGGCCTTGTCATCGCGTTGCTGATCTCTGCCTACACAAGTTACAAGCTCGGCAAAGCCATTTTGAAACCCATTCAGACGCTCACTCGGGCGGCGCGACAGATCGGTCAGGGCAATCTCGAGGTCAGCGTGCCGGTCCATTCCAACGACGAACTGGGCACTCTGGCGACCACGTTCAACAAGATGGCCGCGCAGCTGAACACTTACCGCCAAAGCACAACCGAACAGATCATCCGACTGCATCGCACCATGGAATCTGCACTCGCGTCATTTACCGACCCGGTGTTCATCCTGGATAATGAAGGCCGGATCGAATTGAAAAATCGCGCGGCACAGGAACTCAGCGCGGAGCTTTCGTTCGATGGCGCGCTTCCTCCAAAGCTCGCCGATGCCGCAACCAAAGCCATCGAGACCGGCAAAGATTTTCTTCCGGACAACTTTGATCAAGTCATCACCCTTCGCGTTAACGGCGACGAAAAATCCTTTCTCCCGCTCATCCATCTCATGCGCGACAGCGACGCGCGCTCCATCGGCGTGGCGGTGGTGCTGCACGATGTGACGCGCTTCCGGCTGCTCGATGACGCCAAGACGAATCTCGTGGCCACAGTCAGCCACGAACTCAAGACGCCGTTGACCAGTGTGCGCATGGTGCTGCATCTCCTGTTGGAAAAAAGCCTCGGCCCGTTGAACAAAAAACAGGGCGACATGATCGAGACCGCGCGAAAAGATTCCGAGCGATTGCTCAAGATGCTCGACGAACTGCTCGACATCGCCCGGCTGGAAGCGGGCGCATCCTCGCTCACTAAAGACAAGATCAGCCCGACGGATCTGGTCAATTCCATCTACGACGAGGCACTCGGCAGCGCAAAGGCGGCGGGCTTGAAACTCGTCTGCGACATCGCACCCGCGTTGCCGGACGTGATGGTGGATCGCCAACAGATCGGTCCGGTGTTCCACAACTTCATCTCAAACGCAGTGAAGCACTCGCCCACAGGCGCGACCATTGCCATCGCCGCCACAGTGGCGCCGGACAACGGCGTGCAGTTCAGCGTCCGCGATCAAGGCGCGGGCATTGCTGAAGAACATCAGGGGTTGATCTTTGACCGGTTCTATCGCGTGCCCGGCCAGACCAAACGCGGAGTGGGCCTTGGATTGTCCATCGCGCGCGAAATCGTGGTGGCACATGGTGGCCGCGTGGGAGTGCGCAGCGAACCGGGCGAGGGCAGTGAGTTTTACTTTGTGTTGGACGCGGTTTGACGGAGCTGGCGAGGCCGGAAGTGGCGCGCCGTAGAGATCGGTCTTAATCTTAATCTCGGTCTGTCGGAGATTAAGATTAAGAAAAAGACCCGAAGATGCGAGTGCCTTCTGCCACACTTGAGACAAACACAGCCATTGGCTACACACGCCAGCCCGTGCTACTTTTTGTGGTGACGAATAAACGACGAACCCCTTCGTCATAACAAACGAGATTATGAAAAAGATCATCGCACTCTGCATCACTGGCGCAACCATCCTCTCCGCGCACTCTCAACTGCTCTCGCCTCAATCCGTGAACGGCGCACTCTGGGGCGGACTCATCGGCGGCGTGATTGGTGGAGATCGGCATCACGGATTTTCCGGCAACGGCGCAGCCATCGGCGCGGGCATCGGACTACTCGCGGGAAGTCTGGCAAACAACTCATCCCGGTATTCCTACTACGACGAGCCGGTCAGTTATTATTCCGCGCCCAGCATCAGCCTCGGTTACGGCTATGGTCGCGGCTACGGACATTACGGCAGGTCGGCCTACGCCTATTACGCACCGAACAACTATCTTGCGCCGGGACATTATTACCGCGCCACGCGTCCCAACTACGCCGTGAGCGGAACGATTCTCGGCGCAACCTCTGGCGCACTCATCGGCGCGGGACGTCACGACGCAGGTAAAGGCGCGCTCATCGGAGCCGCAGCGGGCTTGGTCTTGGGTGGCGTAGCAGAACACGCGACGCGACGGGAAGAGCGAGCGGTGGCGACACAAACCACGACTGCTCGGGTGCAAGCTCAAGCTGAAGCTCTCAGCTATCAGCCGTCAGCTCCAAAACCCGGTGTCACATCGAAGCCCTCAGCTTCCTCGACTTACTACTGGACGCCACGCCCGCAAATCGCCGATGCCCCGCGCGTGCCAGATGCACCGACTTACTGATGAACCCATCCCAAACGGAAAAGGCTTTGACGCCAATTGTCGCGAATGGAAATTCAATTAGCGTAAATTCGCGTCAAAATTCTTCGCTTCCCCTTTCGTGTGTTTAGTGTATTTCGTGGTTAAAGAATTATTGCAGCAGAACAGAACGATTATGAAAATAAACATCCTCAAACTGACCTTCGCACTCACCACTGCCGCGCTCGTCGCGGGTTGCGCCTCCAAGGGCGTCAAGAATCCATCGGGCGTGCCCGTCACGCAGATGCGCGCCGACGAACAAGGCTTCGTCGCTGGCACGGGCGTTGAATCACAAGACCTCGTGGCTGTCACCGACAAGATGTCGCGCAGCATCATGGGCATTTCGCAGATCGCCAACGCCACCACCGCGCCGATCATCGTGCTCGACCCGGTGGAAAACAAAACGCGCTTCCCGATCAACAAGGACATTTTCCTCACGCGCATCCGGGGCGAGTTGAACAAAAAATCCTTGGGCAAGGTGACCTTCCTCGCGCGCGATCGCATGGCGGCTTTGGAAAAAGAACGCAACCTCAAGCGCGAAGGCGCGGTGACCGCCACTGCCGACCCAGTGAAGCAGGAATTCAAAGGTGCGGATTATTTCCTGACCGGTACGCTGGAAGGATTGTCCACGCGCACGACGGCAGGCACGAGCGATTACATCCTTTATGCGTTTCAACTGATTGACGCGCGCACCAGCGCCATCGTCTGGGAAGACAACGCGGAAATCAAAAAGCAAGGCTTGGAAGACGCGGCGTATCGGTAAACTGAAATCAAATCCGTGCAAATGCGCTCCGTTGTAATCCACCTTGTGCGTGTTACTCGCGACACAGTGAGCGAGCGTCTGTCACAATTCGCACAAGCACAGAATGGCGAAAATTGGATTTACCCACCGCAATTATCGCAGCCGGCGCTCTACATAGAGCATTACGACGATTATGAGCGGGAGTTTGAACAAGAGGATTTGCAACCGTTAATAAGCGCGCTCGGGCAAAAGCCAGACGTTACAATCATAGCAAACGTCTCGGGTCGCGTTGAGGGCGACATTGAAGTTCTAGCGTTTGCGGAGTGCCTTCTCAGCGCGTTTCAAGGCGTGGCACAAGACGAATACTCGAAGCATTGTTGGTCGTTGGCAGAAATTCGCTCTGGTGCAAAGCAGGATGGACATAAGTTTTTTGATTATGAGGGTTGGCATAGAAGCAAATCAACGGGCTGAAGCTCGTGCAACGCTTGCGCCTTTGCGTCTTTGCGTCTTTACGTTGAAATGCCTTCCGCTTTTCGTACTCCTGCTTTTCACCAGCTGCGCCAGCACGCCGACGCATCGCGTCCCCCTGACCGGCGACATCTTGGTGGACGGGCCGAAGATGATTGCGGAAGGGCCGCCGCGCGATCGCGTCCTCTGGCAATACCGCAGCGCCTCTGCCGCAATGCGGCGCGGCCAATTCGATGTCGCCAAGCCGCTGCTGGAAGACGCGCTGCTCACGCTCGGCGGGGTTTATGGCAAGGACGCCGAGGCACGGAAGGCGCGCGGTTTATTCAACAAGGAAGCGCGCAAGACCTTCATCGGCGAACCTTACGAACGCAGCATGGCGTATTTTTATCGCGGCGTGCTTTACTGGCGCGACGGCGAACTGGACAACGCCCGCGCCTGTTTCCGCAGTGCTGAATTCGAGGACAGCGACGCCGAGAACAAGGAATACGCCGGTGACTGGGTGCTACCCGATTATCTCGACGGCCTCGCCACAACCAAACTCGCAGGCGATGGCTCGGATGCGTTCAAGCGCGCGAAGGCCGTCGCGAAGAATATCAATCTCCCGGACTACAATCCGCAGGCGAACGTGTTGTTCATCCTCGAATACGGGCCTGGGCCAGAAAAATACGGTGGCGGTCAATATGACGAGATGTTGCGCTTCCGCACACGCGGTTCGCCGGTGTTGTCCGCGCAGATCAAGACGGGTTCGATCAATCTGCCCGTCGCGCCGTGCGATGATCTAAATTTTCAAGCGACGACTCGCGGCGGGCGCGTCATGGATCATGTGTTGGCGAACAAGGCCGTGTTCAAAGGCACAACGGACGCGATCGGTGACGTGGGCATCATTGGCGGGGCGATTCTCGCGAACGGCGGTCACCGTCGTAACAGTTCTGCTGACGAGATCGGCGCGGGGTTGATAATCGCGGGGTTGATCAGCAAGGGATTCTCCGCTGCCACCACTCCGGAAGCCGACATCCGCACTTGGGATAATTTGCCGCAGTTCATCAGCTTCGCCGCATTGAAGATGTCGCCGGGTGAACACGTCGTTACTGTGGAGTTCAACGATGCGAGCGGCAGCGCCAATTCCAAACTGACCAAAACAATCACCGTGAACGTGCCTGCTGACCGGGACAAGGTCGTCTTTGTCAGCGACAGTTCCACAACACCGCAAACACAATGAAAACGAAACTCATCCTCCTAGCCTCAATCACAGTCGCGCTCATCGCCGTCGGCTGCAAGAGCACTTACGACAAAGGCCCTTACCTGCCCGGCCAATCCAAGACGCCTGATTACGAAAACAACGAGCGCTTCGTGCTGCTCGATCCCGGCGTGCAATACACGATCACTTGCTCTGGCATCCACGAACGCGCGCTGGAAGATGGTCGCATCGAGATCACCGCGCAGATCCGCAATCGTGAGAATCGCCGCGTCGAAGTGCAGGCGAATTGCGTTTTCAAGGACGCCGCCGGTATCAGCACGAATGATGAAACACCTTTCCAGACCGTGATCCTCACCGAGAACGCCACGGAGCAGGTGAAGTTTGTTTCCGCAAATAATTTGGCGAAGAAATACACCATCCGCGTGCGTCAGGCGCGGTGACAACGGAGATGACATGAGTAGTTGGCGGGCGAGCGCGGGTGCGCTACACCCACCGACGCATGAACTCACACAAACTGAATAATTCTGAAGTATGCGCGACGCCAGTCGCGAGCGTAAAACTCAAAACTCTCAAGCTGGGACTGGACGTACACACCGACACGATAGTGGTGGTGAGGCTACTGGACGAACAGTGCTAAAGCGTGAACTCCAACGAAATACCGCCTGCCACTTTACGGAACACACTTCAATCGCAAGCAAACCGCTTCCTGATCATTCCGCACCAGCAACAGATCGTCTGACAGTGCGATGGGATTCCACGTCTTGGAATTAAAAACGCGGAAGCGCGCGAGTTCGTTGGGGGACTCCGCCGTGGGCCGCAGCAACACCAGTTCGCCGGATTCTGCCATGAGCAAATAGTTTTCGCCCACGAGCAGACCTTGACCGTGACCATAGCGGCCTTCCTTCCAGCGTTGTGAGCCGTCGGCCACATTCACGCAGGCGAAGATTCCGTCATCGAGGCCGTAGAGATTTCCGTCGCTAGCAAACATGTGGGCGAACTTGGATTTCATGCGAATGGATTTCCAGACGAGCTTCGCGGAAAGCCGGTTCGTGCTGACTCGCGAAACTTCGATCAACTCCGCGCCCACGCCGTAGCCGCTGGAAAACAAAACGCGATTCGTCCCGACAACCACAGGCGACGCGCAGACGACGTTGCCGTTGCCCCAGGATTTTTCCCAGAGCGTCGCGCCAGTGGCGGGATCGTGCGCAGAGATGCTGCCGTCATTGAACGCCAACACTTGTTTTATGCCTGCGAGTGTGGCGAGCGTCAGTGATGCGTAGCTCGGAGGACTTGTTCCCGCTGTCCACGCGCGCGTGCCGTCCTCGATACGGTACGCAAACATAGAGCGTTGAATCTCCTCGCCACCGTGAACAATTATCAATCCGTCCACCACGAGCGGCGAACAGGTGTAGCCCCACTGCGGAATTTTACCGCCGGAATCCGCGACGACATCGCGCGTCCAAATCAATTTGCCGCTGACAAGATCAAGGCAATTCAAGGTGCCCGTGCCGCCGCAAGTAAAGACGCGATTGTTGATAATCGTCGGTGTGGCTCGCGGCCCTTCGCCAGCGATGACGGTGTCGTAACGTCCTTGATTCGTGTGCGCCCAGACCGGTTTGCCCGTGTTCAATTCGTAAGCCGTCACACATTCGTCTGCGCCGCGTTGCTCTTGCGTGAGGCAGGCGTCGCCGACGATGGCAAAGCCCGACCACGCCGCGCCGATGTGTTGTCGCCACAAGATTTCTGGCGGATGAGCGAGCCAATTGGTTTCCAACTTCGGCCCAGCGAGAACACCATCACGATCCGGGCCGAGAAATTGAGGGAAGCTGTTTGTTAAATCGCTGAACAGATTGAGCGCAGGAGAAATTGAACTTTGATTCGGAGTCGAAGCCTTCGGCAACGCGTGCTTTGTCCACCGCAGTTCAACGATGGGTAACAAATCACCGCTCACGCCGCGCACTCTGAACAAAACGGCGCAGACGACTGCCAAACCAATCAACCCGAACGTGACGCACAGACGCAAACGATTCGGCGCGCGGGAAAGAAACGTCCACCAGACGAGCAACAGGATTCCAGAGACGATGCCGATCTGCGCCGAGACGAGATTGCGTTTTTGAAACGGCCACTCCGGTTGCAGTCGCACCCAGACGACAGCCCCAAGCATTAAAACAAAGAGAAGAATGCCCGACCACCAGCGGATGGGGCGATTAGAGGGTTGGTTGGATTTCGTCACGGCGCGACAGGATGGCCGAGCGACGCGGAAGAAACAATTCTCCGATGGACTCACCCGCCGTTTGTCGTGACGGCGGCGGGGGCATTGTGCGGATTCACCGGCGGCGGCGGACGCTTGATGGTGATCTGGGGAAATGGAGGCATCTTCGGCGCGGCACTCACAAGCTCGCGCCAAGATTGGCGCTCGGCAGGCGACATCTCTGACCAACGTTGCGCGTTCTTCAAGAACTCCTGTCGCTCGTCAGGACTCATGCCCGCGAACTTGGTGAACGATGCGACGCATTGCCGACGTTGAATCGTGGAAAGTTTGCCGAAGGATTCCAGCGTCTTCTCCATCTGATGCCGTTCCGCGTCTGAAAGTGTGGCGAGGATTTTTTCCTTCTCAGACGGCGTCAACTCGAACAACTGATTGAAGCGTTGTTGAAACGACACGCGGATTTTGCCTGCGGGGGAAGGAATGCCCGGAGGCATCGGTGGGCCGAGAGTGACGTAAGTCGCGCCATGTTGATTCGTCAGGATGATCTGCTGGATGGCGGAGGGAAGTTTGTCCCATTGCTCGATGCGTGCGGTCACCATCTCGCGAAGATTTTCGGGAATCAACTTCACCTGAGCGTCGCGATTCGTCGCGGGCATAGCCATCAAGGGTTTGAGATACCAACGCAGTTCCGTGACTTTGAGACGGAGTTCGCGTTCGTCCGGGGACAACCCCTGATACTCGCGAATTTTTTCGACAAGTTTCTTTTGCACGTCCGCCGAGCGACTGGCGAGATGTTCCTTGCGATCTGTGGCGGGCATCACGAGCAACGTGCGGAAGGAGTCCACCGGCGATTTCACGGTGGGCACGGGCGGGGCGAGCGGTGGGATGAATGGCGCGTTCGTGTTGGCGACAGCGGGAAGGCTGTTCAGCAGGAAATAAAACAATGCGCCTGCAAACTGAAACTTCATGTGACGCGACAGTTTCATTGGTTCAACGCCAGCAAGTCATCGCTCATCGCGAGAAGGTTTTCATCCACGGTCGCCTCGGCGGAATTGAGGCTGCGGATGGTTTCAAAGTCTTCGATCACGGCCATGTCCGACAACGCGCGGCCCTCGGCGA
>CAMCWI010000091.1 GCA_945882065.1 Akkermansia muciniphila | reverse complement strand
TGCGCCTCCGCGTCACGGCCACGGCGGAGAATTATCTGCGCGCGGGTCATCCGTGGATTTATTCCGACAGCGTGCGCGAGCAGAATCGCGACGGTAAGGCCGGTGAACTGGCCGTGATCTTTGATCGCAACAACAAGTTTCTCGCCGTCGGTTTCTTTGATCCGCAATCGCCGATCCGCGTGCGCATGCTGCATGTCGGCAAACCACTGACGATTGATGCGGAGTTCTGGCGCGGACGGCTTGATGCTGCGTTGCGCCGTCGCGAAGGATTGTTAGACGCGAAAACAACTGGCTACCGCGTCGTCAACGGCGAGAGCGATGGCTGGCCCGGTCTGGTGCTGGATCGCTACGACACGACGTTGGTGATGAAGATTTACACGGCGGCGTGGTTGGAGCGGATCGAACAGATTTGCGAGTTGCTGAAACAACGGCTTGATCCCGAAACAATTTTACTGCGAGCGAGCAGGAATCTGGGTCTGCCGAATGAAACAAAGCTGTTGTTTGCGAAGAATCCCGACGCGACGCCGGAAGCTGCGGTGGTGTTTCTGGAAAACAACATCCGCTTCGAGGCCGATGTCTGGCGCGGACAGAAGACTGGATTCTTTCTCGATCAACGCGAAAACCGGCGCATCGTAGAGACATTGTCGCGTGGGAAGACGGTGTTGAACGCATTTAGTTTTTCCGGCGGCTTCTCGCTTTATGCGGCGCGCGGCGGCGCGAAATCTGTGACTGATCTAGACATCAGCGCGCACGCGCTGGCCTCGGCGAAACGCAACTTCGCCCTCAACTCAAGCGATGCGACAATCGCCAGTTGTCAGCACGAGCCGATTCAGGCGGATGTCTTCGAGTGGCTCGCGGGAAATGCGGCGCGCAAGTTTGATCTCATCGTGCTGGATCCGCCATCGCTCGCGAAGCGCGAGGCCGAACGCACGGGAGCGATCCGCGCTTACGGCAAGCTGGTCGTGTCCGGCATCGGGCATCTTAACGCGGGCGGAATTCTCGTGGCTTGTTCGTGTTCGGCACATGTGAGTGCGGAGGAATTTTTTGGCGCAGTGCGTCAGGCAGCGGCGGGGTCTGGGCGACGATTTGAGGAAATGCAGACAACGCATCACGCGCCAGATCATCATGCGAATTTCAAGGAGGCGAATTACTTGAAGGGGATTTATCTAAAAATGTGAAAATGGGTTTTACCACATTGGACACGCATTCACACAAATCATGATTGGCAGAATGGGCGCGTCACTCCATGCGCGCCGACTTCTGTCTGCCCAAGCGCGGTGCTCTCTGAGCGACACTCCATACCAGCCTACTCGTGGCGCAAGGCTTCGACGGGATCCATTTGTGCGGCGCGGATGGCGGGGTAGATGCCGAAGATCACTCCGACCAGTCCCGAAATGGTGAACGCCAGCATCGGTGACCAGAACGTGATGATGGTTTTCATTCCAGCGGTATGCGAAACAACGAACGGAATGATGACGCCCAGCAAAACCCCGAGGATGCCCCCAGCACCGGACAAGATCACCGTCTCGACGAGGAACTGGACGATGATATCGCGGCGGCGCGCGCCGAGGGCGCGACGGATGCCGATCTCTCGAGTTCGTTCGGTAACGCTGGCGAGCATGATGTTCATGATGCCGATACCACCAACGAGCAGCGAGATGGCGGCGATGGAGCCGAGCACGATGTTGAAAATCTGCTTGGTGCGCTCGGCGCGTTTGAGCAATTCGAGCGGCACGACCACTTCGTAATCCATTTTCTTGTGGTTGCGTTCCATCAACGTCTTGATGGCTTCAGCCACGCCGGTCACGGCGTCCAGCGATTCGACTTTGACGGTGATCTCGTGAAGCTGCACACGCTCGGCTTCAAAGCTGCCAGCCCGGCGACGCATCAGGACTTCACCATAACGCAGCCGCGCGGTTTCCAGCGGGATGAACATGCGATGGGTGGCGGGTTTGGCGGCGTCCGGGCCGCCGTCGTTGTTCGCCACCGTTGCCCGCGCCTCCATGATGCCGATGACAGTGTAATAATTTGCGCCGACGCGCACCTGTTTGCCGAGTGGCGATTCAACAGGAAACAGTATCGGGACCATTTCTGCGCCGAGAACGCAAACGCTGGTGCGCGCGTCCATGTCATTGTCGGTGAAAAAACGCCCTTCGATGACACGCTGGTTGCGCATCTCGGGATACCACGGCACGGTGCCCATTATGTCGCAATCCACGCGACGGCTGATGTTCCAGACGTATTCGCGGATATTGCGCGTGGGCATCACAATGGTGACGCCGGGAATCGTGGCGCGAATGCGTTTCACGTCCGTGTAGGTGATCCCGTATTGCAACACGTATCCTTGGCTGCTTTTGTCGGAAACTTTCTGTTCCTCGGGTGGCTTCGCGCTTCTGAGAATAATGTTTTGGCTGCCGAGATTTTTGATTTGCTCCTGTGCCTCGTAGCTTGCGCCTTCGCCGATGGCGAGCATGGCGATCACCGAGCAAACGCCGAACACAATGCCCAGCATGGTGAGCAGCGACCGAAGGCGATGCAGCCAGAGGCTCTTGATGCCAAGCCGCACGGCGCGCTTGAGTCGCACGACCGAAAGGCCGCGGAAGGCGTCGCCCAGCGATTGGATGGAATTATCTTCGGACATCGCTTTCGATTTCGCCGTCACGCAGCCGGATGGTGCGATGTGCGCGCTGGCCCACGCTGGGATCGTGCGTGACGAGTATGAGCGTCTTGCCCTGAGCGTGAAGTTCGTCAAACAACTTCATGATTTCGGTGCCGGATGACGAATCGAGATTTCCCGTCGGCTCATCAGCAAGAATCACGAGCGGTTCGTTGACCAGCGCGCGGGCGATGGCAACGCGTTGCTGCTGACCTCCCGAAAGCTCGAACGGTTTGTGTTCCAACCGCTGATCAAGGCCAACGCGCGCCGCCATGCGGCGGGCCATGTCGCGGCTCTGATCCTCCGGGCGATCCTGGTAGTAGAGCGGAATCTCGATGTTCTCCACGACGGTGAGTTGCTGGATGAGATTGTAGGATTGAAAAACAAACCCGAGCCGCGAGCCGCGCACGGCGGAGAGGGCATCGTCGTTCATCTGTGAAACATCTTCGCCGCCGAGACGATAGTGACCCGCGCTCGGACGGTCGAGACAGCCCAGCAGATTTAACATCGTGGATTTACCACAGCCGGACGGGCCCATGATGCTGATGTATTCACCCGCCTGGATTTCGAACGTGACGCCGCGCAAGGCTTCGACCGTGACCATCCCCATCTTGTAGGTCTTACGGACGTTTTCGAAGTGAACAATGGGCGAGGGCATGATGAGAGGCGCGGCGTGGTTCAGGATTTAGCGGCGGTGGCAGCCGCAGCGGGCTTGCTGGGCGCGGCGGGTTTGTCATTTTCTTTTTCGGACGGCTTGTTTTCCTTTTCGCCGCGATTGCTTTCAACGCCCTCAGGCAATCGCAGGAGCACACGTTCGCCCTCCTTCAATCCGCTCTTCACCTGGATGAACTCGTCGGTGAACTCGCCGATCTCGACCTCGCGCCGTTCCGCTTTGAAGCCGCCGGCCACGTAACAGATTTGTTTGCCGTTGTCCGGGGAGACGGCCTGCACGGGCACATAGACGACATCCTCCAGTTTGTTGACCATGATTTCCACCTTGGAACTCATGCCAGGTTTGACCCAGTCGTGCGTGCCATCAATGGTGATCGTGGTGAGATACACCTTGATGTCGGGACTCATCCAACGGTTCGCGGAATCCGGCAGCACGCCGACCTTGGTGATTTCGCCCGTGAGCGTTTCGTCAGGGAAAGCGTCCACCGTGATGCGCGCTTTCAGGCCCTTCCGGATTTTTTTGATGTAACTCTCGTGGATTTTCACGTTCACCGACATGCGGGTCATGTCCGGAATCGTTATGATGGCCTGCCGCTCCCGAACCGTGGCGCCTTCACGGACGCGCTCTTCGCCACCATAATAAACGCCGTCATCGCGGCCGCTGCCGTAAACGACCAGCCCGGTTTTCTTGGCCAGCAGGGAGCATTTAGCCTGTTGTTCAGTGAGGTCTTTGCGCTGTCGGAGCTGGACCTCGTACTGACCCTGGGCGGAATTGAGCCGGGCTCTGGCCTGCGCCAGTTTGGAAATGGCGACACGCCGGGCCTTGTCCTGGTCGCGCGCGGCCTCGACGAATTTTGACAGGGCCTCCTCGGCAGACTTGGCAAATTCATATTTGAGATACAGGGCCTGCGCGGTCTCGGCGGTCTGCACCTTGAGCCGGCTGCTCTCGTAGGAAATCTCATCGCGCACCTGCTCCGTCTTGGGCACGAAGCCTTTCTCGAACAACCGCCTCGTGCCTTCCAGCGCGGTGCGGGCCTGCCCCAATTCCTTCTCGGCCACCTGGAGGTCGTCCTGCAATTTGCGCAGCTTCTGTTTCGCCTCGCCGTCGCCGAGCGCGTTGATGTCCGCAAACTTTGTGAAATCAACCAGCACCTGCGGCACCAACACCTCGGGCGCAGAAGCGGGTGACATTGCGGGCACGTTTGTTTTCCCGACAACCTGGGTGTCGCCGGGTTTGCCGGTTGAAACCTCTCCGGCGTGGGCGGTTTCCTCGACGTTGTTGGTGTTCAACGTGGCCAGCATCTTGTCCAGACCGAACTGCACGATGAGTGCGGGTGTGATGGTGTCGCCCAGAAATTTGTCGAAATCCATCCGCGCAAAACGGGTCTTCTGTTGAGCAGCTTTGATGTCGCTCTCGTTCTGGCCGAGTTGAATCTCGTAATTCTGCTGCGCGTCGGTCAGGCTCGCTTCGGCGGATTGATACAAAATCTCCTGCTGCACGATCTGTTTCTGCAATTCGGATGAATCCAGTTCGCACAGCACCTTGTTGGTTTTCACGTCCTCCTCGGTCACAAGATAGCCTTCCTCGACGATCCTTAATATCTTCGTGCCCTGGTAGCCGACGCGAACCTCGCATTTGATCTCCTGTGATTCGAGCGCCTGCAAGCTGCCGCCCTCCAGCACGGTGATCTCCAACGGCCCGCGCCGCGCGGCGAACGTCGGCGTCTTGGCGTCGGATTTCCCGCCGTGCCCCAGCCACCACCAGCCGGCCAGGGCAAGGAGCACCCCGACCATGACCAGCCACCGCCGGGGTTGTCCCCGGACAAAAGTTATCGCGTCATTGAGCTTTGGCATGTTCGGTTTCCTCCCACTGGCCGTTGTCCTTGATGTAAAGAATGCCCATGTTGTTCCAGAATTGCAGCCGGGCGATGGTGTGTGTGACCAGCGCCTGGGTGCGCTGGTTCTTCGCGTCAATCAAGGCGTTCTGCGCATCCACCAGGTCCTGCGCTTTCGAGCGGCCGAACTCGGCCAAAAGATTCTGCTCCTCAACGCGGCGCTCGGAAATTCTCACGCCGATCTCGCTGATCTCGTAACTGCGTTTGGCCTGATCGAGTGTGCGCCAACTGTCGCGCACCTGAAGTTTGATTTCGTCCTCGCGCTGAATGACCGTCCGCGCCGCGCTGTTGCGTGTAATGAGCGCGGCGCGATAGGAATTGCGCTCGGCCTTGCGGTCCAGTCCGGGGTCAACGCTCAGTCCCGCATTCCACCGGTAGCGCTCCAGCTCCGGCAACGTGAAGTGGTCGTTCTTGGCGGGATCGCTGTTGATGCTGGCAGACGCCACCAAGTCCACGCGCGGTTTCAGAAAATTGGCCGAGAGGTCCACGCGGCGGACCGCGTCCTCGAGTTGATCCTTGATGTTCACAAAATCCAGACGCGCTGCGAGGGCGACATTGATGGAATCCTCCACAGCGAGTTCGGGATGACGAATTTGGAGCGCTTCCAGTTCGCCGTCATCAAGCAGGACATTTGCATCCACGGAAATACCGAGCAGGATTTTGAAATTGTCCAACGCCTGTCTGTAGCCCCGGATGGCGGCGATCCAGGTGCTCTCGGTGGAAAGCTCCTGTTGTTCGAGCCGGCCCAGATCAGCGCTTGTCACGCGACCCTCGGCCGCAAGCGCGCGGGTGCGCTCGGCGTTCTTTCGGGAACTCTGAAGGTTCAGGAAGCTGTTGCGCACGGCATCACGACTTCCCAGCACGCCGTAATAGGCGGTGGCGATTTGAACGCTGAAGTCCTTCCTATAGCGCGTGAAATCGCGGAGGTCATAAAGCATCTGTCGTTCGGCCTGGATCAACGCCTCGCCCTGCTGCTTGAAACCCGAGTCGCGCAGGATCGGACGAAGAAACGTGGCACTCAGTTGCGAGGAGGACGTCACCCGCGTATTGCCTGTGATGAAACGCAAGAAATCTCCCGTCAGTGCCGTCGTAATTCGCCCGACATCCCGGATCAACCAGCTTGCACCGACGGATGCATTCCCCGAGACGCGCCGTTGTTCGACGAGTTTGTCACTTAACACCGGCTTGATCTGGCCCGTGATCGTATCAATCTCATATTTGACGGCCGTTTCCGTCTGGCCAGAGATTCCGCCGTTGCCCGAGGCTGAGAAGATAGGGGTAAATTGATGGCGGATCAGCGTGAGCGTAAGGCCGGAGAGATATAGCTGCTCCTTGCGAGTTTGATAAATGCGACTGTATTTGGTGGCCAAATCCAGGGCGTCTTCGAGTCTCAAAATCCGTGCGCCAGCCTCCGACTTGCCGTCGTCACCGAAATAATCCGGCACGACTGAGCTGACTGGAAATCCCTCAAGAGAAATCGTATTGGTCTGCTCGATGGTAAAGTTTGTGTCGGCGTTGGGAACCTGGGCGGATTTTTTCTTGAGGGTGGAGTAAGCCTCGCGATCGGCAGACTTGCGATAATAGTTCGTGGTGCAGCCTGCCAGCCCGAGCGTCAACAACAGCCCTGCCAACAACCCGTGTCCCGCAGACATCTTCACGAAGGCGAACATCTCAATAATGGACTTATGCCGCATGTGCCGTGTTCATTCATAGTTTGCGACCATCGTCCGGTAAACCGATTAAACCCCGCCCGTCCCATTTGGTTGCGCAGCCGGGCGTTGCGATTCGGATGATTCGACACCATCAATAGGGGAACGTCACGGACAAACAAGTGCGAATGAGCCCACCAATTTCAAATTGGCCTTCGAGGAACTCGTGAAAGTCCCCGAGTCAACTTCATGTTCCGGAGGTGGAGTTGCTGATCTGTGGCAGCGGGGCTGGATGTGCCGCTTGGTAGCGGCGACGATTCTTGGTGCCGGATAGAGCGAGCATCCTTACCGCACGGTAATGCGTTGAGAATAGAGTCGCCTGACGAACTTTCCGGGACTCAACGTTACGGGAAACTTTCTCCGCCGTCGTTGGCGAAGCACGAAGCCGAGCGCGAGGGAGCGATACGCGCCTACGGCAAGCTGGTCCAGTCTGGCATCGGGCATCTTGCTCCGGGAGGAATTCTTTGGCGTGTTCGTGTTCTGCGCATGTGAGCACCGAGGAATTTTTTGGCGCAGTGCGTCAGGCGGCGTCGCGGTCTGGGCGGCGATTTGAGGAAATGCAGACGACACACCACGCGCTGGATCATCATGCGTCATTCAAGAAGGTGAATTATTTGAAAGGGATTTATCTGAAGCTGTGAACGGATAAAAGGGAATGGGTTGACACGGATTTCACGGATTGTCACCGATTGAATCCGTGTTAATCGGTGAAATCCGTGTCAAAGCTTTTTCCGTTTCTCAATTCTTGGTGTTCAACCGCAGCCGATTTGGTTTAATCCGCTCATGGAACTCATCATTCAACGTGACAAAGAAGCAGCGGCACTGCTCGCTGCCCGGATTGTGGCAAACGAAGTGCGCACAAATCCTCGCGCCGTGCTCGGTCTTGCCACGGGCAGCACGATGGAGGCGGTGTATCGCCACCTCGTCAGGATGCATCGCGACCAAAAATTGGATTTCTCGCATTGCAGCACGTTCAACCTCGATGAATACGTCGGGCTCGCGGCGGCGGATTCCAATTCTTACCGCTATTTCATGAACAAACATCTGTTCATGCAAGTGAACATCAAGCTGGAGAACACGCATCTGCCAGACGGACGCGCGGCCGATCTCGGCGCAGAATGTCGTCATTACGAAGGGTTGATCGCAAAGGCTGGCGGGATTGATTTGCAACTGCTCGGCATCGGCAAGTCCGGGCACATTGGATTCAACGAACCTCTTTCCGCTCTCCGTTCGCGCACGCGCGAAAAGGCGCTTACCCCTACGACCATCAAGCAGAACGCACCGTTCTTCGGCGGTGAAGACAAGATGCCGCGTCGCGCGATCACGATGGGCGTCGGCACGATTCTCGACGCGAAACGTTGTCTGCTGCTCGCCACGGGTGAAGAGAAAGCGGGCATCATCGCGCAAGCGGTCGAGGGGCCGATCACGAGCATGGTCTCGGCAAGCGCGCTGCAACTGCATCAGCGCGCCACGGTGATCGTGGATGAAGCGGCGGCAACCCAACTGAAGGAGCGCGAGTATTACCGCTGGATTTTCGCCAATGAGCCGGAGTGGGTGGAATATCGGTGAGTCGGTGAGCCGAAGTCTTGCGTCTAAAGCCTGAGGGCTAAAGACAGGAGTGCAACGCCGTAGCCCTGCGCGTTTCGTTGGAGTTCAAGCCTTAGCTTGTCCGGGAACAAGCTAAAGCTTGAACTCCAGCAGAACGTATGGCTTAATCTGCGCCCCGCAGGGGGACTGTTGGTAGGTTATCCAAGTGGCTAAAGGGTGCAGACTGTAAATCTGTCGGCTAACGCCTTCGATGGTTCGAATCCATCACCTACCACCACTTTTTCGCACAACGAAAAAGTGCCGCGTCGTAGCGGAGCGAAGACGGGCCACACATTCAGGCCAAGCTGCGGTTCGCAGGAGTTTTCCAATCGGTCAATCAATCAAATGAACAAGATTTCACGCGCGCTACTTTCTGTTTCCGACAAGACGGGACTCATTCCTTTCGCACAAACTCTCGCGGCATCTGGCGTGGAACTCATCTCCACGGGCGGCACGGCCAAAGCCTTGCGCGATGCGGGTCTCGCTGTGAAAGACATCAGCGAGCACACTGGTTTCCCTGAAATGATGGATGGTCGTGTGAAGACGTTGCATCCGAAAGTCCACGGCGGACTGCTCTACATTCGCGGCAACGCTCAGCATGAAGCCGCCGCGCAACAGCACAACATCACCCCGATTGATCTCGTGGTGGTGAATCTTTATCCGTTCGAGGCCACGGTCGCCAAACCAAATGTTTCACTGCACGACGCCGTCGAGAACATTGACATCGGCGGGCCTTCGATGCTCCGCAGCGCGGCGAAGAATCACGACAGCGTGACGGTGATCGTTGACCCTGCGGATTACGTGCTGGTGGGTGAGCAGATCAAAGCCAACGGCAACACCACGCTCGACATGCGTCACGCGCTTGCGGCAAAAGTTTATGCCCGCACAGCGGCTTACGACGCTGCCATCGCCTCGCACCTGCAAAAGGCGTTCAACGCACAAAGCACCGCTGCGGTTTCTCTGCCGAAGGCTCTCATCGTGTCCGCGCCGCTCGCGCAACCGCTCCGTTACGGCGAGAACCCGCATCAGGTCGCCGCGCTTTACGGCAAGTTTGGAGAATTCTTTCAGCAACTGCACGGCAAGGAACTTTCCTATAACAACATTCTCGATCTGACGGCGGCGGCGGCGTTGATCGCCGAGTTTGATGGCGAGTTGCCGACACTGGCCATCCTCAAGCACACGAATCCCTGCGGCGTGGGTCAGGCTGCGACATTGCGCGAGGCGTGGGACAAGGCCTTCGCCACGGACAGACAAGCACCTTTCGGCGGGATCATCGCAGTGAACCGCACGCTGGACGCAGAGTGCGCGGAAGCCATCGCGGAGATTTTCAGCGAGGTGATCGTCGCGCCGGAGTTCACGCCGGATGCGTTGGCGATCTTGCAGAAGAAAAAGAATCTACGTCTGCTCAAGGTCTTGAAAGGCATGAGTAGTTCCCAGCCGTGGGATGTGCGGAGCGTCGGCGCAGATTCCTTCCTGATGCAACAGCGCGATCTCAAGGTGACGAGCGCGGCTGATCTGAAGGTTGTGACCAAGCGGCAACCGACGGCAGACGAATTGAAAGCCATGCTGTTTGGCTGGCGTGTGGTGAAGCATCTCAAGTCCAACGCGATTCTTTACAGCAATGCTGACCGCACTCTCGGCGTGGGCGCGGGCCAGATGAGCCGCGTGGACTCAAGCCGCATCGCAGTGTGGAAGGCGGGCGAGGCGAAGCTCGCGCTTCAAGGCAGCGTGGTTTGCAGTGATGCGTTCTTCCCGTTCCCGGATGGATTGATCGCTGCGGCAGAAGCGGGCGCGACTGCGGCCATCCAACCCGGCGGCTCGGTGAAGGATGCTGAAGTGATCGCCGCCGCGGATGAACGCGGGATGGCGATGGCGTTCACGGGGACGCGGCATTTCAGACACTGAGGAGGCATGCGGGGTGCGCCCGTCCTCGGGCGCAGCAACTCTCGTTACGAAAATGGCTGGAAACCACGAACGACCTTCTTGCTGGCGCGAGTCGCTGTGGCCGAGGACAGCCACACCCCGTTCGTCGAGAACACACACGTCAGGAGTTCGAAGTGAAAATCCTTTTGTGCGTTCTGTGCCTCTTCGTGGCTAATTGATCCCTATCTCAACAGCCAGCCGATGAGCGCAAGCTGGCTTACTGTGATCCCCGCGATGACCAACCAGACAAACACCTCACGCAACTTCAGCCCGCGTTGCTTTGTTTGACTCAGTCGGAAGGCAATGCGCGCAGAGCCGGCGGTGATGATGTCGCCATTGCGCAAGCGGGCGGTCTCGACAGGAGATTGATTCACCGAAAGAAGTGCGCCGGGATGCGCGGTGATGACGAAGCCCTCGCCCTGTTTGAGTTCCACGCGAAGGTGTTCATCCCACATGCCATCTTCTTCGATTTGAAGATCGTTTCCCGCAGCGCGCCCGACGCGGACAGGAAAACGGCGGGCATCCCAGAGGAAGCCCGCCTGTTTGCCGGAGAGTATCTCGAGTTGGAGCATCACCAAGGATCGAAAGGCCCACGCGGTTTGACTTCAATCTTGTCTCCCGGGAAAATCGGAATATCAAGGGCGGGTTCTTTCGCGGCTTTGACGCAGTTGACGTGTAATACCGTGCCGTCTTTGCGTGTCACGACGACATCGTGGCGTTTTGCGAAATCAGTGAAGTCGCCTGCTGATGCAATGGCTTTCAGAACGGTGGTCGCACCGAGATACTCTTGACGCCCCGGTTGACGAACCTGACCTAGAACATAGCAAAGCAGACGGTCGGTCTTGACGGTGACGGTGAGGCGTTTGTAAAACGTCGGAACGTAGGCGTTGTGAATATCGCGCTGGAGCTCGCCGGTGGTCTTGCCTTCGGCCTTGATGTCCTTGATGTGTTCCAAGGTGATGGTGCCATCTTCCTTGATGGTCTCTTCGTGCGGTCTCAAGTCTTCCTGTCCCGCAAAGGTGACAATCACGTTGTCGCCCTTGGCGAGTCTCATAGCTTCATCTGCTGACCTAGCCAGTGAAGTCATGCCTTCCGCGTCGGAGACGACGGAGAAATTAATGTTGTCTTTGGGAGGTGTCTGACAACCCGCGAGTGCGGCGGCAACAATAATTAACCCGATGCCGAGCGCGCCGTGCAGTGTGTTTTTCAAAAATGCTTTCTTCATGAGCCAGTGATTAAGAGACAGCGATCTCAGTACTTTTGTTTGATCTCGCCGCCGGATTTTTCGTCAGCAGGCTTGTTGGCCTTGCCGTCCGCCACAGGCTCGGAGTCTTCGTTCTTGGCGTAGTAATCATGATAGTAGCCGCTGTAGTAATAGTAGCTCTCGTCCTGGGACATGTTGATGTTGTTGAGGACGATGCCGACGAGGTTGCCGCCGACTTTTTCGATGAGTTGCTTGGCTCGGATGTTCATGGGCTGCGGATAGCGGCGGTATTGGATGACTTGAACGGTCATGTCCACTTCGCTGGCCAGAATGGATGCATCACTCACACCCATGATCGGGGGTGAATCAAAGAACACGATGTCGTAACGCGCCTTGAGTTCCCCAATCAAATCCTTCATGTGGCTTGAACTCAGGATGCCGAGTGAACTGCTGGGTAGCTTGCCGCTCGCCAGGAAGTCGAGCGTGGGGATAGCGGTGGTCTGGATGACTTCATCCAGCGTGTTCTGTTTGAGCAGATAGTTCGTGAGGCCAAGGTTGTTCGTGACGCGAAGCAACTTGTGCAACGTAGGACGACGCAGGTCGGAATCCACGATGACCACGCGCTGGCCACATTGTGCAAACACCGTGGCGAGGTTCAACACGGTGGTGGATTTACCTTCACCAGCACCAGCGCTGACCACGGCGGTGGTGTTCAACTTGTCGTCCTTGCGAGCGAACAACAGATTCGTGCGCAGCACGCGGTAAGCTTCGGCATGTGGACTTTCCGCGCCTTCCTCAATGAGCAAGCCGACATTTTGCGGGATGACGCCCAACACGGGAGATTGCAATGTGCGCTCCACGTCATCAATCGTCTTCACGCTGGTGTCGAGGTATTCGATGAAGAACGCGAGACCCACGCCCACCACGAGGCCGATGACCACGCCGAGAATGATGTTAAGCGTCTTGTTCGGGCGAACGGCCTTGATGCTGGCAGTGGCGCGCTCAATGACCACAACCTGCTCAGACTTGGGCAGCTTGAGGTCAATCTCCTCAATGTTTTTCTTGCGAGTAATCAGGTCACGCAAGTCATTCAATCGTTCCAGCACGCGCTTTTTGTCGAAATATGGGCGGGTCTTGGTGAGTTTGTCCTGGTCAATGACGCGGGCGTCTTCAACGGCTTTGTCGATGCCATCCAGTTCGGCTTTGGCCGTGGAGACTTGGGTTTCAAGTCCCTTCAAGATACCGCTGACACGGTTGTCAATTTTCTTGTTAACGAGTTCTTGGAGGTCTTTAACGCTTTTCATCTGCGGATGAGAAGGGCCGAGTTCGTTGACCATGGCGGTGTATCTCTGATCGGCGGCGTTAAGATCGCTGACGAGCGATGAAAGTTCCGCGTCAGGTTGGAAACCAGGGAGGACATCGCGGAGTGCGGTCAAGTCAATGGCGCTCAATTTGTCGTACTGTTCCTTCTGCCGTTCATAGAACAGTTTTTTTTCAAATCTGCTCGATGACAGACGCCGGTATTCTTCGGTTTCAGAAAGCATCATGGGCGCTGTGCCCGCTGTATCTATGTCAGAAATCTTATTTTCGATGCGAATCGTGTCTAGCTCTTCCTTTGCTTTGGCAATTTTTTCGTCCTCGATCTTGAGTTGGTCCTCGAGTGCTTTCACGCCACCCAAGCCCAGTCGCCGGCCTTTTTCCAAACGCCATAGCTGATAGGTGTCGGCAATCGCGTTGGCAAGATCTGCGGCTTCGTTGGGGTTCTCGGAGTAAACCTGCACGTCAATCAACGCGGTGTTGCGCCGGGGACGTAAATTAAGGCGGTTCTTGAGGAGTCCGATGGATTCCTGGGTCTTGAACTTGGCTCCTTCATTGTATTTCTTGCCCCACTTGGTGTTCAGATCGAGCACATCCACGACGCTGCTCAAGATGGTTTCCGATTGGATGACCTCAAATTCCGTCTGGATGAAATAAGGATCGAAGGTGTTGTAACGCAAACTATCCCCGGCCAATTCAGAAATGTCTGCGCCATCCCGCTCAATCTTGAGCGTGGCGGTGCTGGCAAACTGTTCTGGCAGGATGAAGGTGACGAGCGTGGCCGTGATGACCACGAGCATGAACACCGCGATGATGACGGTTTTGCGGATGCGGATGATCCGCCAGTAATCCAAGAAGTGTAGTCGCGATTCCTGCTGCGTCTGCTGTTTTAACGGGTCCATAGTTCAAAAAAATAGGGGCCAGTGATACAACCCGGCCCCTTACGGAAAAGCATACGATGCTTAGTATGTTGCTGTCACACCGACATAGAACTTGTTGCGGTCGAAATTACGACC